>CAYQTV010000158.1:0-2689 GCA_964420525.1 uncultured Nitrososphaerales archaeon
TCAACGCTTTTAGGCTGAATTGCAAGCAAGCCTATTTTGGCTCTTGTGAACTTTTTAAGGTACTTTGCTAGATAGGTTAAGGGTAGTGAATGGGTGGATAATACTAAACTCTTAATTCTGGACGTAGGGACAAGCCTCGCTTCACCCGGTCTCAGGTTTAAATATGCAGAGTCGATCATGAGGATATGAGTTGGCTTAAACTTTCTGATCTTATCCACGAAGTTTTCAGGGACAACTTCACAGTCGTATAAGCTAACCCAACTTGGAAGCTCGGATTTGGCTAGTTTCCTTACAATTGCTGAACCAATTCCATCATCGCCCTTAAGCGGATTTCCAATTCCCAGAATAGCGATCCTACGGACGCCTTTAAGCCACCTCCTCAATTGCCTTCTTATTTCTGATCGACCGCTTTTCATTTTAGCCTTGCTGATAGAGTTGAGTCCGTGCGAAGACTTATAGGCTTAACCACCCCAGTTCCGATGCTTTGCATGTAGATTCTTGAAGGGGTCAAACTATAGCTCCCACTAGAGGCTGTCTTATATTCCTTTCTCCAAGCTTTAGAAGGCGAGCTATAGGACTTAGATGAAGATTTTCTAAGTGGAGAGCGGATCGCTTAAACGCTCCTCCTACAATGAGGTTTACACCCGAAGTCTCAAAAGGTCTCCTTAAAAACCTCCTGATAATATTAATGGGTTCTTCGTTGAAATATCGGCTCGAAAACCTTAGGAAGTATTTATCCGCCATTCTTCTAAGTCTTGAAGACGGAACTTTAAGTTTCCAGGTCGATTGGTAAAGACTTCCTTAAACCCTTTAGACAACCTACGATCCAAAGTTACGAATTTACGGCTATCCAAGATCTTGAGCATTAACCTACTAGGTATTATCAATTATCCTTAAGTTTTACTTTCCAAGGTTATGGTAACTCACCGCTCCTATCTACCACGTACGACTTGTTTCTCCCGGGTTTCTAGAAAGTATCAAAGGGGTATGTTTCCAGAATTCCTAATCCCTAATTGCTTTAAAACTGTGGAGATCTTCTGTGAACGATTTAGCTTTAACTAACATTGCTTAATACCTTTAAACCCGCTTTATTACGGACCCTCTTAAACTTTTCCAAGTGGAAAATCTGCGCTTAGCTAAACAGCGCGCAGTTTAGATATAATTTTGTAGTGGAGTAAGTAAGAATTTAATATCTAAAATGAAAAATTTTACGGTTTCGCTTATGTTGCTTAAGCTCTTCTCGTAATATTCTTTAAGGTTCAGCTAAACTTCCTAAATGAAAGCTGCTAGAAATGTTAGTAGCAAGAGCTTATCAGGCGTTCTCCACCAAAAGTAACCTAGCTTTTTTCCTTAAGGACACATCTCGATAATGCGAGAATAAGCCCCTCTCGGTCCCCGTTATGGAGATGTTTAAAGAACCTTGAACTGTAGCATTCCGATATGGTTTTTCGTATCGAAAAGGTATCCTCAAGACCTCCTGCGTACTTCCGCCACCCAACTCTCGCATCTATGGAAAGGTACTTTAAAGCCTTCATAGCTATCTCCAACTGAGAGTTCATTAATGGCTTTTATCTTGACATCATTATGTCGTTAATATGAAGCTCATCTCGTCCTATCAAATCTTAGGAGATTGTCTGCGTATGCTTAAGCTACATTGTCATAATTATCTATATACTGAACGAACCCTGTGCTCAAAGCTTAATTATACTTTCCAATTAACTTAGAAACGCTTCTAGCTCGTTCCCATACCCTGATAGATGTGTTCGGTGTGAATCATGGATCGGTCTATAGCTACTAGATTCATGCTCCTACCTTGCTCTGACGTAAGTCCATCTATCAAGAATGCTCCTACCCTCCTCATACTGAACGACGTTTTGAACCCGCTTCCACACGACGACATAGCTTCACAAACAGGTCTAAGGCTAAAGATACCCCTCTTAAGCCTGAAGAAATATGGTATAGGCCTCGAAGCAAGTCCTCATACGAACACATCGTAAGAGGGGCTTCTTCGTTTATGATATGGGAATTAAGGTTGGACAGGCCGTCTATTTGCTAAGTCGGCAAGGCCCTCGTCTTATATGGAAATTTGCTTTATTGTATAATGGCTGGATGTATTATTTGATTTACTTCTAGTCTATGTCGTCCTGATACTTCTCCGGTCTGGGTAGAAAGGAGCGTCGTCTCTCAATCCTTACTAATGGATTTACTTATATATGTAATTATATGATTTACTTATATATATTTTAAATTTTTAATAATCTTTATAACTTTATATAGTAGAAAGTGGAAAAACTTAAAAGTAAAGTAATGCTTTTCCATTCTGAACTAGGCATGCTTCAGCCAGAGTGGATACTGTACGTGTTAATCGTTTTTCCAGCAATTGCGGGGCTTATAGCTAGAGGATTGAGGAATGCTAAAGCTCGTGGAACGATTGTTAATTTAACAGCCATCGTTTTAATAATATTTTCGCTCTTATTGGTTAGCAGAGTTCCATATGCCTTTACCTTACCCGAAATCTGGGATGATGTAATAGTTTTCTTAGATTTCGTCCTCTTAGCCTACTTCCTATACATAGGTTTCAGAGTTAAGCATCCGCTAGTAATCGTCTTAACACTACTTCAGATCATACCTTTGGCTTATTTCGAATTTTCCCTTCCAGTTATCCATGTTGAACCTACATTTATGATAG
>CAYQTV010000159.1:0-2616 GCA_964420525.1 uncultured Nitrososphaerales archaeon
AAGGAAATCGAGGGTTTACTGAGGGAGGGATGTAAAAGGATCGTGTTAAGTGGATCGGATATATTGGACTACGGACGGGATCTCTTAGTCGATCCTAAGCCCCTAACTAATCCGAGGGAGCCTGAGCCGAATTACGATGTTCTAGAGGAGCTATTTACTAGGGTAACGGAGCTTCCCGATATTGAAAGAGGGAAGGCTTTTATCAGCATAGAAAACGTTAAGGCTTGTTTAGTAACCGAAAAGGCCGCTAAGCTTTTAGGCAAGTACTTCAGGGGAGCAACGGTACATATAGGGTGTGAGACGGGCTCTGAAGAACACGCTAGGCTTATCGGCAGACCTTCATCTCCCTCTGAGGTTATAAGGGCCGTTAAGTTACTAAGGGAAAACGGCCTTCGTCCCTACGTTTACTTCATACACGGCCTTCCGGGACAAAGTTATGAGACGGTTGAAGATACCGTTGAAGTCATGGAAAAAGTATACGAAGCTGGAGCGGAGAAGATAACCGTCTATAGATTTAGAAGTTTGCCTATGAGCGCCTTTTCCTCTTTTAAAACGGCTCCTCCAGCTGTTAAATCCGAGCTTAGTATGAGGATCGTAAGTAAAGCCAGGGAAATTAACGTAAGGAGTAAGAGGGCACTTATAGGCAAGAGGTTAAAAGCGATAGTAGCTTCTCCTTACCATAAAGATAAATCGCTATTAGTCGCCTATCCCATTAAACATGGACCGGTCGTATTGATAAAGCGGAGGAATTCTTTAATTGGACGCTTAATCAAAGTGGAAATTACTAATGTGGTAAGCGATAGGCTTGTTAAGGGAAGAATCTTAAGTTCCGCTTAAGACCTTTTAAGTTTCTATACGCTAAACCTATATAGATTTATCGAGATGAGGGGCTTTAGGATAACCATAAAGAACTTCGATCTATCGTATCTAGAAAAGGTTTTAAGGATCGAGCGAGAATCGTTCAAATATCCTTGGAATAAGCCGTCCTTTATCTGGTATTATCTAAAAAGCCCAGATGAATTCTTGATAGCTACAATTAACGATGATGTGGTAGGTTACATAATAGCGGAAGTTCAAAAGGATCTATACGGTAAAGCTATAGGTCATATAGTGAATTTAGCGGTAGATCCGAAATATAGAGGGAAGGGAATAGGCAAGGCCCTTCTCCAGCATCTTCTCAATCGCTTTATGGGTAAAGGCATAACTAGGGTTTATCTAGAGGTCTCCAAATCGAATGAGATAGCTAAGAAGCTATACAAGGCCTATGGATTTAAGGAGCAAGGAGTGATAAGAGGTTACTATCAAAATGGAGACGATGCCGTAGTAATGGTTAAAGATCTCGGAAACGCTTAAAAGCCCTTTCTCCTAGAACTTTTCTATGAGTAGGACATTAATTAGCAGGGATGAGGCGTTAAAGCTCGTTCAAGAAAATGTATCCAATGAAAAGCTCGTTAAACACATGTTATCGGTTGAAGCTATTATGAAGAGCTTAGCTAAAAAGTTAGGAGAAGACGAGGAGCTATGGGGATTAGTAGGTCTCTTACATGACGTAGATTACGAGAAGACGATAAACGAATTCAGTAAACATGGACTAATATCGGCTGAAATGTTGAAGGGTAAGTTGCCCTCCGAAGCCTTAGACGCTATAAGGGCTCATAATGAAAAGACAGGTTTTAAATGTGAGAGCAAGCTATCGAACGCTCTCATAGCTAGCGATCAACTCTCTGGATTGATAATAGCTACGGCCTTAGTTATGCCGAGTAAGAAGCTATCTGAGGTTAAGGTGAGGAGCGTAATTAAGAAGTTTAAACAGAAGGACTTCGCAAGAAACGTAAGGAGGGATAAAATATTAGCCTGTGAAAAGCTGGGATTGAGCTTAGAAGAATTCGTAGATATAGGATTAAGGGCGCTGCAGGAAATAAGCGATGAGCTAGGGCTGTAGAAATGAGCTCGATTTATGGATATGCGGGGAAGATTCTGAGGGTAGACCTAACAAATCAGACATACAGAATTGAGGAGCTAAGACGTGAAGTATGTAAGAGGTTTTTAGGAGGAATAGGCTTTACCACTAAGCTGGTATTAGACGAATTAAAGCCCCTCATAGATCCACTTAGTCCAGATAATATACTGGCTATTAGCCCCGGTTGTTTCGTAGGCTTTAATATCCCAACAGCGGTGAGGTGCGAGGCTTCTTCTAAATCTCCTCTCACTTACAGATTTGGAACATCCAGCTCTGGCTACTTTTGGAGCTATAGCTTGAAGAGAGCGGGCTACGATATGCTTGTGATATACGGCAAATCTCCTAAGCCCGTTTACCTGCTTATTAACGATGACTTAATTGAAATTAAAGACGCCTCCCATTTAGTCGGTAAAGACTGTTGGGAAACGGTAGACATTATTAAGAAGGAGAATGGAAAGGTAGAGGTAGCTTGTATAGGACCGGCTGGAGAGAACTTAGTTAGATACGCATCTATTCAAAATGGGTACTACAATTCATGGGGGAGATGTGGATTAGGGGCGGTGATGGGCTCTAAAAACCTCAAAGCTATAGCTGTATCGGGCTCAAAGGAAATCCAGCCTTACAACGAGAAAGCCCTTTTAGAGTGTATCCACGAA
>CAYQTV010000160.1:0-2592 GCA_964420525.1 uncultured Nitrososphaerales archaeon
GGAAGTACCTATTGCTTCAACCGAGTTAGCGGAAGCTTAACCTTTTTTCTTCTCCTCCACGTACCTCCTTACGTAGGATAAGGCGTCTTCTATAGGTATTTTAAAGTTCTTAGAAATCCTCTTGGCTATTTCCTTTTCATTTTTCTCTTTATCATCTAAAAAATCGTATAATATCTCTATTTGGAAAAATATTTCGTCCTCCGACATCGAGAAGAACCATTGAGATAACCTAATTTATCTTTTTTGTTAAAAAAGAAGAGGCTTGCGCGCCCGCTACCTTAGCCATCTCTCTGCCTTTGGGCTCTCTTCCCTTGCCTTGAGGTTACCCAGCTCGGTGAGCTTAACCGAAGCCCCAAGAGCTCCGTAAGCCTTGGGTCAACCCCTCGGCAACGGAGCCTTGCGACTTCGGTTATAGCCCCCTTGCCGGTTGGCCTCTCGGCTCGGGTTGAGAGCCCGCCGGCTTTGAGACGGCTAAGGTCGTGGTTCAACAATCCGAGAGCTTTGGAGGGCAGGTCGACCTTTCTTCCCCCCGGGTAGGAAGAAGAGCTAGCTCACCCTCCTCGACTCTCGGATTGTTGAACCACCAGCGGGCGCGCAAGCGTGAATAAATGTGGTGATGTAAGTTATAACTGTTTATATGCTAACTTGATAACATTTTAGACAAAAAAATTAAACTAATACGAGATAGGATAGGATGCGTTGATGGAAGAAACTAGATTTACAATTGAAGTGAGGTTGGCCGATAGACCATTTAGAGTTCCTAAGGAGATATCCGAGGAAATAAGGGGTGTGTTAAGTAGGAAGATGTTATCGAGAATGAAGAAAGAGTACGTGGAATGCCCTATAGCGAAGGATAGAGTACCCTTTCTAATATGTTTCGTATGTCCATCGTTTATTAGAAGAGTGAAGGGCGTTGTGCATTGTAAGGGGGAGGAAGGACCCTCCCTAAAATAGCAATATTTTTGAATTAGATAAGATAAGGTAATTAGGA
The DNA here is from genome assembly GCA_964420525.1 of uncultured Nitrososphaerales archaeon. Taxonomy (GTDB): domain Archaea; phylum Thermoproteota; class Nitrososphaeria; order Conexivisphaerales; family CALBHZ01; genus CALBHZ01. The sequence goes on from CAYQTV010000160.1 coordinate 992, forward strand.
TGGAGAAGGAATACGAGTTTATCGTAAAGTTCAAACCTAAGGTAAGTTGGGCCGATGATATATTCTTAGGAAATTTACTTGCCGAGGCCTTAGGGAATATCGCGAGAAACACGGGATATTTTGATTTCGAAGTCAGGAAGTTAGAGGAAAAGAAAGAGTAACATGAGCTATACTGGTATGTCGATGAAAAGTTTAGAACGCATCGTGGTAGCGACCGTAAATGGAAGGGCTTACTATACATTTCTAACTTTACTAACCAAGATGGGGTTGAAGTTCGAAAGTAGATTGCCTTGGGATCCCAGCGTATACGGTGCCCACATCCTTTTAACTACTAAAGATGAAGTTCCTAGAGGTTATAGCGGTGAAGTCCTATTCTACGAGGAGCTCGAAGGAGATGAAATTAAGGATAGGGCGAAAATCTTATTCAAGTTAAGACCTGGAGAATCTATTTTAATCGGCATCGATCCAGGAAAGCATATAGGAATGGCTTGTATCTACGGAGGTTTTTTAATGTGGGAGGGGTCTTTGTTAGACGTCGAAAGCGTAGTTGAAATAGTAAAGAAGCTCGTTAAGTTGCCTGCAAGATCCCATATTATAAGGATCGGAAATGGACGTCCTGAACTAGCTCGGAAGATAGCCAGCCTGATCTCCAGCTATTTAGGAAGTTTCGATCACATAGAGATGGTAGATGAGAGGGGGACTACTTTAGAAGGGAGGAAGCGGAGCGAAAAAGATGTAAAGGCCGCTTACAGAATTGCGATTAGAAGGGGGAGAGAGCTTGGTTAAAAGGCTCTGGGCTCCTTGGAGAATGGAATACATAGGAGGCTTGAAAGATGAGGGATGTATATTTTGTTTAAAGCCAAAGGAGAATAAAGATGAGGATAACTTAATCCTTTATCGAGGTAGGCATTGTTACGTAATAATGAATAGATTTCCCTATAACAACGGTCATTTAATGATAGCTCCCTATAGGCACGTAAGGTACCTTTCGGAGTTAAGCAATGAAGAGGTAAGAGAGAGTATGGATTTGACTCTATTAATGGAAAAATGTCTAAGGGAGGTTATGTCTCCCGATGGATTTAACTTCGGAGCAAATATCGGAAAGGATGCTGGAGCCGGGTTTGAACACCTTCATTTCCATTTAGTTCCTAGGTGGAGAGGAGATACGAACTATATGCCGGTTATTGGGGAAGTTAAGGTCTTACCCGAGCACTTGAAAGCTACGTATTTAAAGCTTAAAGTCTGGATTAAAGAACATCTTTAATTCTCTTAATGCCGTTTTCTAGATCTTTAGAAGCAGGATTTAGAGCGAAGTAATACTGGGGAAGGCCTAAGTCTTCTCCGGAAATGACCTTCACTCCCGCCTTTAAAGCTAGCTCATAGACATTCCTCTTCTTCTCATCGTAAAATAATAGGAAGAGCCCCTCCTTGCTTACGAGCTTAATAGATGCATCCCTTAACTCACTAACTACCTTCTTCCTTAAGACCCTTATATCGTTAAGGCTCCAAAAGCCCTTACTCCTTAACATAGCTAAAACTAGCGGTGAGAGAATATCGGTTTTGCCAAAGAGCATTTCGTGTACGCGTTTTACCTCCTTAGC
>CAYQTV010000161.1:0-2590 GCA_964420525.1 uncultured Nitrososphaerales archaeon
CTAGATATCCTATCTCCTTTAACATCTTCATGATACATTTACCTAGCTCTAAGATCTTCGATCTACCTTTTTCTCCAATTCCGTCTTCAAATACTATTCCAGAATCTATATCCGACTCAATCGTAAGCTCTTTCCTTCCTAAACTCCCAAACCCCATAAATGAAAAGTCATTAGAGGTATACCCTACTTCTTCCTTAGCCATGGAAATTACCTTGTTAATCAACTTATCGGTTATGAGCGTAATGAGGTTAGATATATGATGGAACTCTAACGCCCTATTCAAAAGCTGTTGAGCCAAACCTTCGAGTCTACCCCTAGTTCTAGCTAAATCCTCAAGAGTGCTCATCTTTTCGATATCTCTAATCATGTAGTATGGATTGTAGAATTCTTGTAGCATAATATCCCTCATCGTTATCACTCCTTTTATCCTTCCCTTCTCTAGAACTACTAGGTGTTTAATGTTATGCTTCAACATCTGCATGTAAGCGTCTAAACAAGAGGCCTCGTAATCTACAGTCCATACCGGAGACGACATAAAGGAATCCACTCTTCGATTGAGGTTTAAATCTAAGGCAACTATCCGCTTTATGTCCGTATCCGTTATTATCCCTAAAGGGTGATCGTCTTTAACTATTACTATAGAGCTAACCCCCTCCTGATACATTTTTTCAATAGCCTCTCTTAATGTGCTCTTTATCGAGCACGTAACGGGCTTTTTGAGAACTATATCTCTAATTTTAGTATGGGCAAGGGGATAATACCATGGCTTTTCCGTTCTCACAGTAGCCGTCTTCGCAGCTCTGCTCCTTAAAGCCCCTATGAGGAACCTGTAGATTTCATTGTTTTCCTTAAGTATGGGCTCGAAGACATCCCTAGGTATTTCGTACAGTATCGTATCTTCAACGGCTTCAGCGTTTAAAAATGGAGGAGTCCGCATTAAAAACGAAGTAACTCCAAATATATCTCCTTGCGTTAAAAGCTCTACAACCTCCATTGTCTTGGGATCCGTTAAGCTAACGGAACCCTTTAGAATTACGAAAAGCTTATCTAATGGCCTCTTCATTTCGGACGAGAAAATCATGCTTCTCCTAGGATAATAGGAAATCTTAACGGACTTAGCTAAGTTATACAGATCTCTACTATTTAACATATTAAAGGGAGGTGTTGAAGCTAGAAACCTCTTTATCTCCTCTACGACGGGGTTCTTCACGTGTTAGAAATACGATCTGAGCCTATTTAAGATTTTGAGGAAAGCTTTATAATGGCAGATCCTTCACTCTTTAAAATGCGGAAAGTAGAAATCTTCGTAAATGAGGAAGAAATCGAGTTTGAAGTAAAGAGGTTGATATGTGCAGGATATACGGGAAGGAATAGGGAGCTAGTAATGAAACATGTAAAGGAGCTTGAGCTTTTAGGAGTTCCGCCTCCTCCTAAAATACCCATGATGTACGAAATATCGCCTCATTTAATTACTACAGATGAAAACGTAGAGGTGGGAAGCGATAAAACGAGCGGTGAGGTTGAATACGTACTATTATTTGGAAGAGATGAAGTGTATGTTACGGTGGGAAGCGATCATACGGATAGAGAGGTAGAGAAAGTAGATGTAAGGAGATCTAAAGAGCTATGTCCTAAAGTAATAGCTAGAGAAGCATGGAGATTTGAAGAAGTTAAAGATCATTGGGATGAGATCCTTATTAGATCGTTCATTAAAGAGGGCAATGAGATCAAGATTTATCAAGAGGGAAAGTTATCCTCGATCTTACATCCTAACGATTTAGTTAAAGAGATAGGTGGAACACCTAATGGATTAGTTCTCTTCTCTGGAACGATACCTCTTAAGGAGAAGCTGACTTTCTCAAAGTACTATAAAATAGAGATGGTGGATCCAGTGAGAGATAGATCGATCATTCACCAGTATAACGTTATCGTTAAGCGTTTATGAGTTGTAAGACCTCTTGTGATGACATAACCTTGCCGAAGTAGCCTTTAACGATATCTAACGCAACTTTATGTTTCAAACCATCGTAACTAGCTACGTAATCCTCAACGGTATAGTATTGTAGTCGAGTACGGAAGGTCGTAGTGAGCATGTAGGTTATCAGTATACCTCCATTTCATTACTTCTTAAAAGCGCTATACTTACGTATGATTGCCACCAATTCATTCCCAAAAAGCTTTCGACTGATTTGGTAATATTTTTGATCGCTTCATGAAATTCGATAATACAGATTTTTAGGGGAATTTTTAAAAGCTTTCCAACGAATTCTTATCTCGTTGTGAATTCGCTAATTAACCTTTATTAATCTACTCACTCTACACAGGTATAATATGAAGCCGGCTTTAGAATTCTTTGATCCGGAAGATTTGCCTTGGCATGAGATAGCCTCAAAAATAAAGGAGAAGATCTTAAGCAAAGATCCTAAAAGCGGGCTATACACAAGGCTCCTAAAGATGGAGCCCGGAGCTAAGATAGATAAGGTATTAGTTCACGATTTCTGTGAAGAGATAATAATATTAGAAGGAGAGCTAAAAGATGAATCTACGGGGAGAATTTACAAGGCTGGAATGTACGCTTGTAGACCTCCCG
>CAYQTV010000162.1:0-2588 GCA_964420525.1 uncultured Nitrososphaerales archaeon
GTACATATTAGTACATATTTGAACTAAAAGGAGTACTTTTCTAGCCAGTATGTTCGCTCTCTTTATGGAGCTCTTCTAAGACCTTCGATACCTCTCCTATGCTTCCAATTTCGTATCCTCGTTCCGCTACCTTCCTATATCCCTTGAGATGCGGATTTATTAGGATGGCATAAAGCCCAGCTCTCAATGCTCCGTAAAAATCCTCCTCCCTCGTATCTCCTACATGTACGATTTCATTTGGTAGGGCTTTAAAATACTCCATAACTTTCTCGAAAAACTCCTTCATTGGCTTGTAGGCCTTAACCTCATCTGAATAGAACTGCTTATCGATGTAGCTTGCGATTCCGTACTTCTCTAAAATTAAGCGGGTGTAGGAGGAAGGCCAAAACATGACGTTTCCAGCCGTTATAATTACGTATCCCTTTTCCTTAAGCCCTACTAACGCCTCCTCTACTCCCTTTAAAACTACGTCGTTCGTAACGTTTAGCATCGCCTTCGCTATCGCTCTCTTCACTAAATCGATATCTATATTAAGCCTCTTTGATAGCAAGCTTTGAGATTCAACTAACATTTGTTCTGGAGCTAACTTTTCCTCTTCCCTTAACTCCCTTACCTCCCTTCTAACCTCCGCTATCGTGATTTTCACCTTTTCATTCTCTAAGCCCGTAAACTTCGAGAGCGTTTCCGAAAGCTCTTCGAGCATATAGGATAAGTTCAATAAGGTATTCCACACATCGAACGATACGATCTTAATCATTTCTCTTCGATCCTCTTAATGGAAAATTTAAATTTTTGGAGGCTACGGCTTTAAATCCTTAGAGTACATGTATGTCTTACCTCTCCTCTTTACGGCTAAAACGTTTTTCCCGGGCTCTCCCCTTTCAGTAAATCCAATTACCTTCGCTTCAACTCCGTGTTTTTCTGAAATGGAGATAATTCTCTCAGCGATTTCAGCGCTATCCACTATAACCCCAAAGCCTATACCCATGTTAAAGACCTCGAACATTTCCTTCCAATCGATCTTCCCCTCTTTCCTAATTAAATCGAAAATAGGATCTGGATCGGGCATATTATCTAAAACGTACTTCAATCCAGATCCTACCTGCAAGAACTTAGTTAATCCTCCTCCAGTAACGTGCACCATGCCTCCTATATGTTCTCTACAACGATCTATTACCTCTGCAACGATGGGAGCGAAAATACGAGTTGGAGATAGAAGCGCCTCTCCAATGCTCATATCCAATTCATCTACATAGCTATCTATCCTATAACGTCCTCTATATCCTCGCTCAATTGAAGGCTCGCAGATCTCGGGGAATTTTTTCCTATAGTATTCGCTTAGGAGAACGTGTCTTGCCAACGTTAAGCCGTTACACATTATCCCGCTATTCTCCTTCTTCTCGTATTTCGCTCTCCCCCCGCTTCTAAGCCCAACTATTAAGGCCTTATCGCGAACCTCTCCTCCAACTAAGGTATCTAGCGTAGCTCTTGCGTAAATAACTCCAACTACATCTAAGGTTCTAACTTGATCCGGGAGATCGGCGGTTTCCCCTCCGCTGAATTGAGGACAGATCCTAGTTTTTGACTTGAAGCTAGATAACATGTTGAAAACCTCTCCGAAACCTCGACTTAGCTCTTTAAGTATCTCAGACTTGGGAAGTCTGAGGGCATTTATCGCAACGTAATCCGCAAATGCAACGGGCTCAGCTCCAACGGTTATAACATCATCTAGATTCATAGCTACAACGTCCTGTGCTAACCCTCTAAAACACGCAAGATCGTCGAGCTCCTTATAGTACAGGTAGGAGATTATGGGCTTGCTGCCAGCTCCATCTACGTGTAACGTAAGGTATTCTTCCCTATCGGGATCTTTTAGTAAGGAGGTAAACATATACGGAAACGCTTCCTCTACTAGCTTCTTAAAATAGCTTACATCCCTTTTATAGGCATCGACTCCTAGCTCCCTATACTCCTTACTCATCCTACTACCGTTAAGCACGATTTCGTTTTAAACATATTTATTTTAACCAAGTTATAACGATAAGGGGGCAAGAAGTGTTAGTATCTCTTATTTTGGGAAGTGAAAGGGATAGGAGTATAGGGGACGTTATATACAATCTACTAAAGGAATTTGGAGTAAACGTAGAGTATAGGATACTATCTGCTCATAGAAATCCTAAGAAGTTAGCTGAATACGTTGAAAGCTGTAAAGCCGACGTTTTCATCGCGGTTGCAGGCTTATCGGCAGCCCTTCCTGGCTTTATAGCATCCCATACCTTAAAGCCGGTAATAGGCGTGCCTAGGAACGTTAAGCTTGAAGGAATCGATTCCCTCCTCTCAATTGTTCAGATGCCTCCAGGAATACCGGTAGCGTGCGTTGGAATAGATAGTGGAGAAAACGCTGCTCTACTTGCTATTGAAATACTTTCCTTAAAATATCCGGAGTTGAGGGAAAAGCTAACGGAATATAGGAAGCGTAAGGCCGAAAGCTCATTTAAGGTTATAGAGTAGCTCACTTTACCTCTTCTTTAATGTACTCGATCATAGACTTAAATATACGCCAACCATCGGCATGGTCGGAATATCTA
>CAYQTV010000163.1:0-2584 GCA_964420525.1 uncultured Nitrososphaerales archaeon
GGAAGAGGACCAGTTAATAAGGATTAAGGAGGAAGTGGATGACAAGTACGAAATAGCTACTATCTTATGGGAACTTCATGAAAAAATGGGAATGGACGCTCCAGCCGTAATATTCGAGAAAGTGAAAGGATACGAAATACCAGTTGTGAAGAACGTGCTAGGAAATTATAAGAGGATAGCCTTGGCCTGTCATATGGAGAACTGGAAGAAAGCAACAAAGAGAGACGTAGTTATGCACTTAGTTAACGTGTTTAAGGATAGATCGAAATGGCTTAAGCCGAAGGAAATAGATCCTAAAGATGCGCCATGTAAAGAAGTTGTAAAGATCGGAGAAGACGCCAACTTAGACTGGATCCCGATACTGAAGTGGCATCCTCATGATGGAGGTCCTTACATACTAATGGGAGAAGCTATAACCAGGGATCCGAAATGGGGTCATAACGTTGGAGTTTACAGAATAATGAAGAGGGATTCGAAGACCTGTAACATTGTAGCTAGCGCGCTCCAAGATATAGGAATTTACATCTCGAGGGCGAGGATTAAGAAGAGGGAGGAGATAGACATCGCTATAGCGATAGGAGGAGATCAAACGCTATACGTAACTGGAGGGATCAAGTCTCCCGAGATAGGGAGGGATAATGAATACTTGATAGCGGGTGCGCTTAAGGGAGAGCCCGTTGAAGTCGTTAAGGGAGAAACCGTTGATCTACTAGTACCAGCTAATGCTGAGATCGTGATAGAGGGGAAGTTAAGCACTAAAGTAGAGGACTTAAAGGAAGAAGGGCCCTTTAGCGAATGGATGGGGTATGCCGGTGCTAAAACCCTACAGCCCGTATTTAAGGTAACCGCTATAACTCATAGAAAAAGCCCGTATTATCAATCGTGCATCTCAGCTCATCCTCTAAGTGAGACTACCGTCCTATACTCGATTCCCTATATAAGGTTCTACGTTGAAATGAGTGAAAGAATTCCAGGGTTTAGAGATCTAAACATGCCGCTTGAATTAAGGATGTTCTACGCCGTTATATCGGTAAAGAAAAGGTATCCGGGATGGGGGAAGACCGCGGGATACGCGGCTTTAGGCTCTGGATACGGTACAGCTAACTTAATCGGAGTTATAGTTGTAGATGAGGATGTAGACGTTTACGATATGAATCAAGTCATGACGGCTATAGCGACTAGAGTTGATCCAGAGTTAGATATCGTGATACTGCCTCCTACGACGACGCATTCGTTAAACCCAAGCGCTAGGGCTATATTGCCGGTTAGAGAGCCAGGTCTAGCCTTTGGAATGTGTTCTAGGATGATAATAGACGCAACTAGAAAGTTTGAGGATGAATATGGAAGAGCTAGAGCGACTCCTAACTACGTTGAAAGGTCTCCAGACCCAGAAACTCTGGAAAAAGTAAGGCAGAAGTGGAAGGAGTACGGTTTACCGTAGATCCTCTTTTTATTTTCTTTAAATCTCAATACCTATCTTATACCCTTCCCTTATCGCATCTAGGATCTTCCTCGGCTCTAAGCAATCTCCTATTAACTTTACTTCGTAACCCTCAAGCTCTTTTAACAGCCCTCTATTTGGAACCATTCCTATTGCGTTTACTATGAGATCAGCATAAAGCTCTATAACCTTGCCCTCTACCTTAACTATCGCTTTTTTATCCTTGATCTCCTCTAACTTAGCCTTAGTTAATATCTTCACTCCCTTTTCTCTGAGGCGTCTTAAAAGCAACCATCTTTCAACCAACTCTACCTCCCTTCCTACCCTTTCAAGCATTTCTATAACAGTTACCTTCGTCTCCTTACTATCGGATAGGAGATCGGCCACTTCTAAGCCTACTTCTCCTCCTCCAACGATCAAAACCTCACCTTTGACATCCATCCTCTTCCCAAGCAATTCAACAGCGTTTACTATCGTAGGATTGCCGGATATGGGGACATCAAGCTCTTTATGCATCGCTCCCGTAGCGAGAACTATTACATCCGGACTTTCCTCATCTACGAACTTTCTATTTACCTCCTTTTTCAAGATCGTTTTCACGTTAAATCTCTTTAACATATATTCGTAGTATTCAATTAAGCCTTTAATATCCTCCTTATAAGGAGGGATATGTGCAACTCTCAGCATTCCTCCTATTTCCTCTTCCTTTTCAACGAGCAATACATCATGTCCCCTTAACTTGAGGGTTATAGCTGCTTCAAGGCCGGCGGGACCCGCTCCGATTACTAATACCTTCTTCCTCTTCTCGGCTTTCCTCACCTTCTTCAGTTCTTCTCCAATTCTAGGGTTAACTGAGCATTCAACTTTCAACGCTTTCTTCAACGCTAAAGCGTTAAATAGCGTCGATAAACAATGAGAACACGTGATACATGGTCTAATACTTCTAATCTCTCCTCTTTGAGCCTTGATCGGGAGATCCGGATCTGCTATTAAAGCCCTACCAAGGCCTACCATATCCGCCTTTCCTTCCGAAATGAGAGTATCGGCTAAATAAGGATCTTTAACTCTAGTCGTGTAAATTATCGGGATATCGGTAATCCTCTTTGCTTCTTCTGCATATTTCGCATATCCGGCTGGAGGAAC
>CAYQTV010000164.1:0-2567 GCA_964420525.1 uncultured Nitrososphaerales archaeon
TGAACATAGCCGGCAATAGGCTTATTACCAAGCTAATTGAGAAAATAGGAGATTACGCCGAGAACATGGCTAAACAAGCTAAGATATTAATTGAAAAGGACAAGAGGCCAAAAGAGGAACATTTAGAATTAATTGAAAGAGATCTGCAAAGGGTGCTTGAAGTTTATAGAAATTCATTCAACTCTCTATTAAATAAAGATACGATATTAGCGAATAGGGTAATAGATATGGCCGATAAACTTGAACAGGAGCTTTATGAAAGAAGCTTTTTAATTCCACAAGAATATCTTAGAAAAGAGGCGAAGGATCCAGACGCCGCTACGATAGCCTTTGCTTTGAGAACGTTCATATTGAGCCTAGCTCAGGTAGTGAACTTTGCTGGGACCATAGCCGAAGTAGCTCTAAATAGAAGCTTAGAATTCGATAACCCTATATGTACAAGCGAATAAAACTACACAGCAATAGCTTCAGGGTATAACTCCTTTATTAACAGTATTATTCCCTGAGGAGGGTAAATTCCCATTTCCGTGATAATAATATCTATATATTCGGGAGGGGTAACGTCAAACGCTGGATTCTTAACTTTTACTCTAGGGTTTTCCTTCATCCATTTTTCAGGAACCACCTCAGTTGGAGCTCTCTCCTCAATCTCAACAAGCTCTCCTAGGAATGTACTTGGACTAATTTTATAGGTCTCCGCCGCTACGAAGAACCTAGTTCTAGCTTCCTTAGCTATTAACGCTAATTGAGCCGTGCCTATCTTATTTACAACCGCTCCATTTGCAGCTACCGCATCCGCTCCAACTATTACTCTATCTATTTTCCTCATATAAAGCCTTGCAGCTGAATCTGGGATCAACGTTACATCTACGCCATGTTTAGCAAGATATGCGGCTGTAAGCCTTCCTTGATATCTAGGTCTCGTCTCGGTTACGTAAACTGATATTTCCTTTCCCTGTTTAAACGCCTCTAGTATGATCCTAATAGCAGCTTCACTATTGCAGTGTGTTAACAGTCTATCTCCATCCATAATTCTCCTCGAGCCTATCTCTCCTATCCTTTTTATTGCCTCTAAACTCCTATTGATAAATTCATCAGCTTTTTTAACGGCTAAATCCCTTAGCTCTTCTACGGTTAAGCCTTTTTCTAATCCTCTATATACCTCGGCTAATAGAAAGTTAACCGCGTTTGGCAACGAAACAGCTGTAGGTCTTGCCTTCTTTAGCCTTGAACCAGCCTCGTAAAGTAGTTGGTAAAAGGTTTTAGAGTTGGCCGTTTCTATAGTTAGCGCTTTCTTTTTAAGGGCGTCCACAGCCGCTCTAGCTATTCTGCCAGCTCCCCTAATTTCCATGTTTCTAATTTTTTCAAAAGCTTCATCGATTGGATCTCGCATAAAGAAAAAAGACTTTGAGGACACCTAAAAATTTTTTTGAATTCCCCTTTAAGAGATCTTTTCCGCTACGGCGTAACCGGGTCTTATCTTAAAAATCTTTATCCTCACCTGATCTCCCGGCTCAGTATTAGGTACGAACACCACATATCCTCCTATTCTAACTATTCCGTCCCCTCTTCTACTTTTATCGCTTATTGTGACATCTAGTTCTTCGCCAACCTTTACGGGCTTAGGGTTGAAGTAGGAACGGGGAAGCTTCCTCTTCTCTCTTCTATCCTTACTCATTAACCTCCTCCTTCAGTTACCGGGCGTATAGTATAATATATAAGGTTAATGGTAACGTTATATCGTGAATTTGAGATTCGGTGAGTTGAAGAACGCTATAGAATTTCTTATAACGATAATTTTATTAAAACTGAGCTGAGTCATAACGTGATGACTTTAAAGCTTGGAGATATGGTACTGCTTTTTTATCCTGAAAGGAAAAAGAGTTGGTTAGTTAAAATAGAGGAGAGAGAATTACATACACATTTAGGCAAGCTCGACCTTAAGGGCCTCATAGGAAAGGAATGGGGAGAAGCGATAACAACTCAAAAGGGCAAGAGATTATTTATCTTAAGACCTACTCTAGAGGATATAATAATGAAGTTTGAGAGAAGGACTCAAATAATATATCCTAAAGACGCAGGCTTGATTTTAATTAGATTAGATATAGGTAATGGAAGTAAGGTTCTTGAGATAGGAACGGGAAGCGGTGCTATGACGGCTTTATTAGCAAGAGCGGTGGCTCCTAGTGGAAAGGTAGTTACCTACGAGATAAGGAAGGATTTCTACTTAATGGCTAGGAAAAATTTGGAGAAAACGGGACTTCTCCCCTATATTGAAATGATTAACGACGATGCGAAGAAGGCGATAAAGGGAAGCGGATATGATGCTGCTATGGTAGACATAGGAGATCCATGGGACGTTATAGGAAAGGTAGCTGACGTACTGAAACCATCTGGAACCTTTGCAGCTGTTACCCCTACGATGAATCAAGCTGAAAGGCTTACAAATAAGCTAGAAGAAGAAGGCTTTACAAATATAGAATGCTTCGAACTTATGTACAGGAGGATAGAAGCTAGACTTGGGAAAACAAGGCCGTCAACTCAAATGATAGGACATACAGCTTACG
>CAYQTV010000165.1:0-2555 GCA_964420525.1 uncultured Nitrososphaerales archaeon
ACTTTTTCCTTTTGTTTAAGTCTGCCCTCTAGCACTTCAATGCCGAAAATAGCAGGATTGCTTCTCCTAAAAATGAAGCCCTTTAACACTTGAAATTTAGCCGGTAAGGTAAAAGTAGAAAATATGGCTCTTGCTTCCGCTTCTTTTTCCTTCTCTACCCAATTTAAGTAATTCTCTATTAAGCTATAAATTACCCTTTCTTGGAAGATGGGAACAGGAATTTCCCTTGCTTCATCCAAGACCTTTACGTTAAAGGCTAAGATTACTCCTAGGTACCTGTCCTTTTCCCTTACTATGGATGCTTGTATTGCATCCCTCTTAGTAACGGGACCGATATCTGCGATTCTTATTGGTATCTTCCTCTTTTTCATCATGCCTATTAAAGCTTCTAAAGAGCCCAAGGTATCGGCCTTTAAGACGATTCCTAGCTTATCCGTATGGATGAATACCCGCTTGACTTCCGAGTCTATGATTTCGATTGCTCTTTTTTCATCCTCTTCTTTCTGTATTCCTATTAGTGGAGAGCCTGCAAGTACGTTTTGGATTTCTGGAGCGCTTACCTTTACTCCGGCAGCGGCCTTTACCTCTCTAACTGGCATGAATTTATCTCTAGGATCTCTCATCTCATCTAATGGTTTAGGCATAAACAGTGCTCTCACTTTCGTAAATATGGCTCCCTCCTTAGTCCCTAGGGCTATACGGTCTCCTACCTTTAGCACTCCGTTCACCAATATCACGTTAGCCGTAGGGCCTAAGCCGGGATCCTCTCTTACCTCAAGAACTATTCCTCTTGCAGGACCTTCTGCATATTCAAGCCTCTTCTGCATGTATTCCTGAGTTAAACCTATTAAGACGGTTAGTAACTCAGGAATGCCTTCTCCCGTTATAGCGCTTACAGGAACTATAGCAACTTCTCTGGTAAAGTTTTTAACTCTGTAAAAGGCCTCACTTCTAAACCCCAATTGCGATAATTGTCCCACTACCGTATATATCGCCTTATCGAGAAGCTCTTGAGTGAACTTATCCTGTTTCTTAATGGATTCTAGGAGCGTAAGGTTGGGCATTGGTCTCCAGCCAGCTATTAGGTCTATCTTATTTAGAGCTACTAGAAATGGTACCTTTCTTTCCCTTAAAATTTCAATGCTTTCGTACGTTTGAGGCTCCATCCCCTTTGTTGCGTCAACTACCAAGATCGCGATGTCGGCCGCAGACCCTCCTCTCTGCCTTAAATTTGAGAAGGCTTCATGACCTGGAGTATCTATAACTAATAAGCCCGGTATTTTTACCTCTCCTCTAAATGTTTTCAATAAAGGACCGCATATCGCCTTTAATGTCTCAGGAGGAAAGAAGCTTGCTCCTATATGTTGAGTTATGCCCCCTACTTCCCTAGCTTGAACGGCTGTCCCCCTTATCTTATCCAATATTGAAGTTTTTCCGCTATCTACGTGTCCTAGAACAACTACTATTGGTTGCCTTATCGCTTTGGCCATTCCTCATGTTAGGTAAATTTTACTCAAATATAACTTTGTATTCTCTCCTATAGCTTTCAAGAGAATCGCTTGCATGTATTAAATTCGCAGTAACCTCTAGCCCGAAATCCCCCCTAATAGTTCCAGGAAGAGCTTTAGATGAATCCGTCGAACCTATCATCAACCTAACGACCTCTATTGCATTTCTACCTTCTAGTACAGCCGCAACTATGGGACCCGATGTTATGAAGTCTATTAGCTCGTTAAAGAAAGATTTCCCTTTATGAATGCTGTAAAATTCCTCGGCTTTTTCCCTACTCATTTTAAACATCTTTAACTCAACGATCTTAAACCCTTTCCTTTCAAATCTAGATAGTATTTCACCTATTAAACCTCTCCTTACACCGTCCGGCTTTATTACTATTAAGGTCCTTTCCGTCATCTAGCCGACACCTTCTTGTACTTAGAAGTCCACTTCAGCTTCCTCGGATCTCTTCCCAATTTCAACATATTTTTCCTACACTTAGATGAACAGAACCATAGGACGGTTCCGTCATTTTTAACATACATGATTCCAGTACCTGGCATAACTTCCTTACCGCAAAAGCTGCATTTCTTAATTTGAAGCAAAAAGACTTCACCTACTTGATTTTCTTCGCCTCCCTTTCCGTTTCTCTAAGCATTAGTATATCTCCTATCCTAACCGCTCCCTTTACATTTCTAGTTAAAATCCTTCCCTTATCCTTACCTTCAAGAATCTTTACCCTTACTTGAGTAATTTCTCCTGCTACTCCCGTTCTACCTAAGATCTGTATTACTTCCGCTGGAGTTAGCTTCTCTTCCGATGTCTTGCTCATTACTTAGACTAACCCCCCTTTATCTTCTTAAGAGATGAAATGATCTGATCTAAAATAGGTTGTGCATCTCCTGGATCTACTATGCATGCTGAGGCAGCTGCAACGTCTATTCCTACAGCTTCTCCAAGATCTTTCTTAGATGGTACGTATAAGTATGGTACTTTTCTTTCCTCACAAAGCAACGGTAGATGAGCTACGACTTCCGGTGGATCTACATCTTCAGCGATTA
>CAYQTV010000166.1:0-1156 GCA_964420525.1 uncultured Nitrososphaerales archaeon
CCTTCTCATCGAATATATCGCTCGGCCCCTTGCCTATCGACTCAATGCCGTACATACTGGGAGCTCTCTTGCTCGCCAGATCCTCGGAAATCTCACATATCTTATCTATTTCACTTTTAAACCACTCCGGAAACCTCTCGCTCGTAGCCCTTAAAACCCTGCTTACGTCGTGCGCTTTAGGATACTCCACTCCCACGCTTCTCAGACAGGCCTTTAAAGAAAGCTCGACGCACTCTTGGCTATACCTAACTACGTCAGGATAGTCCTTGGTAGAGTAGGCGAGCTCCGCGCTCCTAACCCTTACCTCCGCTCTTTTCAAGTAGTCCTTAGCTAGCTTTATGAGCTTCAAAGCTCTACCTCCCTAGCCGCTTCAGGCTTAGGAGTTAAGATCCAGTACCAGCTTCCATCCGGTTCCTCGATCTTCATAGCTCCCATTTCCTTTAACTTCTCCTTAACCTCCTCTATCTTCTTTGATAGAAGGCCCTTCCTATCGAACACCATTATGCAGCTTTCGGTCATATCGAGGTAGAAGGGATGAGTTACGCCCGCTTCCTCTTCATCGATTAACAGGATATCGAAGTTAACGTAAATGTCCTCCTCCTTCCAAAGGTAAATTATCAAGTCGTCGATAGCTTTGCAGGAGGTGATCTCCCTAATGAGCTTCACCCTATCGCTGTACCTCCTCGGTAGCTCCCTCGCTACGATCAACATATCTACATCGCTATGCGGCTTAAGCTCGCCTCTAGCTAGAGAGCCGAAGAAAGCTATGGATTCGAGCTTAGGACCTAGCACCTCGAACGTCCTAGCTACGACGAGCTCGAGTACCGGCAACCTATCCCTTTGCCTCACCTTACTTCTCCACTCAGCTCCAGAAGCCTCCATCAACGCTACGATCGGATGTACAACTCTATAGCTCCCTCTTTTCACTCTATCTATCCATCCGCATGAAAGCATCTTAGATAATATAATTGAGGCCTTATTTCCTAAAATTGATCTAGCTTCTCGAATGGAGAAGGGTAGGTAGCCGAAGGAGGATAAGAGAGCGAAGTATTTACTTGTAAGCCAGTTAGGTAAAGCCTTAGCCACGGTCTAAAAAAAAAAGATAACTAAATAATAAATATTTCCTAAATAGGTTTCTTTCATATAGAATCTAGTT
>CAYQTV010000166.1:1166-2546 GCA_964420525.1 uncultured Nitrososphaerales archaeon
GTGTTAAATCTATTTGAGGGCATTTGAGAATTTTTCAAAGAACCATTTTTAAAGGCCCTATGTCTTCTTTAGTAAAATTTAGTAAAAAATGAGAGCATGAATGCCTTCAATACGGTTTCCCATAATGTGCTTAGATTTCGTTTATCCCTGCTATCTTCTCGGTTACCCGTCGCTAAGCTCATTAATTACTTGCTTTCCATGAACTCGGTTAAGGGCTTTATCCCCGATTCCTTTTCAGATTCCTTAGATTTACCGTGAGCTCTGGCTTTATGGATGATAAGCCCTCTCTCCGTGCTAAATTCGCGTCCGCAGATATCACAGGTGGGCATGGTACATCACCTTGAAAACTCATCGTAAAACCCGTTAATATTTGTTGCTTCCTGATCGAAATTTAAGCATGAACCACGATAATCCCGGATTACCGGCCGTTTAACTAAGCGATCTCCTCATAAGTAGCTACACACTACACTTAAAAACCTACGATTTAGTAACTACTTCAATTCCGACCTTACGTATCGCATCAGCCCTCGTTACAATATCCTTATCGAAAGTTACGATGGCCTTCGCTCCAATAGCTTTACAGATGGCTACGTGAAGTAAATCTAAAGTTTTAAGCTTCAATGATGGCGCTAATTTGAGGGCGTGTGTTAACGCTTCGTTGAAATCTACATCGGCGATCTTAGCCTTTACCCGCTTTACGGAGTACAGCGCGAGCGCTAAAGGCTCGTTTAAGCTAGCTCTAGAATATACCGAGGCGAGCTCGACTAAAAAGTAAGCTCGCTAACGACTTTACTCCCTTCCAGAGATTTCAGGAGATCGTTAGCTATATCGTGATTTGGATCGAGCTCATCGACATATGCTATAACGGTATTGGTATCGATGTACGTCATTCCGCTCTATCCTCCTCTAGCAGCTTCGAAAGACGTCCGTGCTTAAGCTTAAAGCCTCTCTTCTCGAGCTCTTCGGCTTTCCCGTATACTTGATCCCAGAACTTCACTTCCTTAAGAATCTCGTTAAGCCCTTTCTCGATCATCACGTTGAACGCCGCGATCTGCTCTTAGCGATCCCGTACCTAACCATCTTCTCCGCTATCTCAACTATCTCCTTACGAACTTTAATGGACACCGTAATTGACATATACTTGGTACACCTATATTACCATATTTTTAGATGTTATAAATGTCTTTACGTAAAAATGCGGATTTACGGTAAAGAGGGATAGGAGGCTTCATTTAGAGAGGGCTTCGTAAGTTGATGTACAGATGCGCCGAGTGCGGCTTGATGTTCTATTCGTATTTAGAAGAGAGGCCTGCCTTCGATGCCGTTCAGATAAGATCGTTGAAGTATAACGGTGGAGTACGTCAAGTGGACCTCCTTTGG
>CAYQTV010000167.1:0-2530 GCA_964420525.1 uncultured Nitrososphaerales archaeon
CTGAAAATCCACATGAAAACCATCTTTTACAAATACAAGCTTATTTACATGCTACTGGATACGAGAGAGGTATTTTACTGTATTGGGATAAGAGAAAAGGTAAGGTTAAAGCCTTCGCTGTAAAAAAGGAAGAGGAGTACCTGCGTAAGATAGCTGAGAGAGCTATTTTATTGCACGAACACTTGAAAAGGAAGGTGCCTCCACTAAAGGAGGCGATAATCGAGGGAAGGCAATGGGAATGTGATACTTGTGAGTATAGATCTATATGTGAGCCCTTTATCATCGACTCGATTCCTAAAAACGAATCGATAGTAGTTGCAAGCTTGGATGGAGTATTGGTAGATGATACAGAAAGAAAGAAGCTCGCATTGTTCTTAACGGGCTTATCTCCAGAGATCGATCCTTCGTTAATAAAGGGGCAATTGAAGCAGGCCTTCTTGAAAGCATATTTTGATCCAGCGAATTATGTTAAGGACTCTCCTAAAACGGATTCAATAGATGAGTTATGGAGGTACAGAAAGCTAGGCAAGTACATTGTAGTTATCTCAGAAAGACCTGAAGAATATTACAAACAAACTAAAGAGGAGCTTGAAAAGATGGGGGTACCCTTTGATGCATTAATACTGAGGCCTGAGAACCAACCTATCCTAAAATGGAAACGTGAGGTTCTAAAGAGATTAAAGGAAAACTATGACATATATATCTACTTAGAGAGCGATAGAAGAATAGCTGAAATGATACAGAAAATGGGAATTCTAGTAATGGTACCGCAAACGAAAGTCTCTACGGAAGAATAAAAAAGATTAATGAACGGCGATCGCCGTTAACGTCATATCTACCTCGTCTATCTTGTGTATCTTAGATATGATGTTCTTCAATCTCTTAGATAGATCCTCTACCTCCACGTAGGCTATTACGTCATAAGGACCGGTTACAGCGTGTACCACCTTAACCCCTTTAATCTTCTTCACCTTCTCCACTACATCCCATGCTTTTCCTTTTTCCGTTACCATCATAATGAAGGCTGCATGCATTGCCACATTATACTACGAAGTTTTCATATTTAAAAGATACCGTTACAGAACAAGCTATCCCTTGAACTCCTTAAGCAGTTGTCTCGCTATGATCATTTTTTGCACTTCGCTCGTTCCTTCAGCGATTTCTAAGGCCTTAGCATCTCTGTAAAGCCTAGCTACCTTGGAATTGCTCGCAAGCCCCCATCCTCCCATTATCTGTACGGCTATCCTTGTTGCTTTAGTTGCTAATTCAGAGGATAGGAGCTTAATCATTGAGGCTTCCACTATAGGCATCTCTCCTCTCTCAATCATTAAGGCTAATTCTTCGCTAAAAGCCTTTATCGCCCTCAACTCAGCTACTACTTCGGCAAGAGGAAAACATATTGCTTGATTTTCAAATATAGGCTTTCCAAAGGTCTTCCTCTTACTAGACCATTTCACGGCTTCTTCTAAAGCTCCTTCTACAACTCCAATAGCGATTGAGGAAAACGGAACTCTTCCTAGCGCTAACCCCTTAACAGCCAACGAAAAACCATCGCCCTCTGAACCCAGAATCCTACTTTTGTGGACCCGCACGTTCTCAAACTTTAAAGT
Source organism: uncultured Nitrososphaerales archaeon (assembly GCA_964420525.1). Taxonomy (GTDB): domain Archaea; phylum Thermoproteota; class Nitrososphaeria; order Conexivisphaerales; family CALBHZ01; genus CALBHZ01. The sequence goes on from CAYQTV010000167.1 coordinate 1,611, forward strand.
AGCAATTCCAGCACCTCTTGCGCTAAATAGATCTAAGGGTCCAATTGCCTTTATGCCATCCTCCTTCTCCACGATAAACAAGGTTAGTCCTCTACGCTTTTCCTCGCTAGTACGAGCTATAACTATGAAAAGATTAGCATACATTCCGTTAGTCGCTAACGTTTTAACTCCGTTAAGTATGTAATATTCCCCCTTCCTTACAGCTCTCATCTTCACATTCGCTAAATCCGTACCTGATTGAGGTTCCGTAAAGGGCAGGGATAAAATCCTACGTCCAATGGCTATATCCGGCAGGTATCTTTCCTTCTGTTCATCGCTTCCAAATCTCAGAATGAAGTCATAGCTCATACTATGCAAGAATATAACGTTGGCAATACATGGACATTCTCTACTTATAGCTTCGAGTATTCTTAAAAATTCCCTTAAACTCAACCCCTGTCCCCCATATTTCTTAGGAATAGTCAGACCGAAGAGGCCCAGGGAAGCCATTTTCCCGATTATGTGCTTAGGAAGAATATTTCTTCTATCGATGTCCTTCAAGCTACTTTTAACGTCTTTATTAATAAATTCAATGACATCCTCAAGCCTCATTAAGTTTACTATCCACTAGGGTATAATAAAGCGTTGCTGAATCATCTCCCCAATTCGATTATCGATAAATGAAAAGTAGTGCTCCGGCCGGGATTTGAACCCGGGTCTTCGGCTCGAGAGGCCGATATACTTGACCGGGCTATACTCGGCGCTCTTATAGCTCTACCGGAGCCGTCGCCGGAGCGTTTTTAAAAACTTCGTTTAGGCTTTAAAAGCCTTTCGGTTAAGATTCGAGGAAGGTCTTAACCGCTAACCTTACATCGCTCGCTTTAACGGTTTTCCTTCCCGCATGCATAGCGAGCTCAACTGCTTGTTGAGCTATCTTAATT
>CAYQTV010000168.1:0-2522 GCA_964420525.1 uncultured Nitrososphaerales archaeon
GACTAGCAACGAATAAAGACCCTCTATCGACAATGCTCTCTTGAGGATGTTCGTGACTTCGGAAATATGGATGATCGTTGTCATTACATCCTCACCTTCATTTATCCTCCTCACTATCTCCTTCGCATGTTCCTTAATTTTCCTCTGCTTCTCCGACAATTTATACTTGGGCTTGTAATACGCGTAAATGAAGACGTTCGCATCAAGGAACCTCATAGAACCTCCTCTCGAATTCCCTCCAGTCACCTATGTTCATCCCTAAATCGACGCTATCGAAGAATTTGGTCAGATCTATCTCCTTCTTCGGCAGTATCTTTAAATAGCCCTTGCCTTTTATCACGAACACCTCCCTATCCTCCTTTAACTCCTCGGCTCTCCAATCCGATGGTAGGACGAATCTTCCCTGTTCATCCACTTTTCTCCTCTCCACTCCATATATCATAGTTTATCACCATAAAAAGGATAATGATCCGGTATTTAAAAATTGATGTGACCTCAACCTCTCCCTGACTTAGGAGCTTCGGCTAGAAGATACCGCTACTTCTTTATTGAAGTAGATAATGGGAAGGGAGTAGTAAGCGCCTTTCGATCTAACCCCTCTCTAAATCGCTCGGCAAAACTCCCCATTCTATTTCCTTAAGGAGATCTAAGTTTTCCAATATCAGGTCTTAGCTGGACAATGTACTGGAAAGCCGAACTTAGAATTGTCTCTAAACGCTTCCTCATATTTCTCCTTAAGATGCATCCAGAGCTCTGTAGAAGAACCTAAAGCGGTAAATATATACTCCTCCCTCTCAACGAACTTTTCCAACTTCCTTCCAAGCAGGATAGACCATCTCCACTATCTTTTCCACCTACTCTCTATACCTGCCTCCTCTAGCATAACGATAAGTATGGTTAAATTTGCAAAGCTATGCAGGTTTAAATAATGATCGTCTGAAAAATTTCCTTTCCTACGTTTATCCAACGACTTACAAAAGCTTCCCTTACCAACTTACCATCTTTACTTTACAATTTTTCCCTCTCCTCAATTCCAGCTTCCTAACGTTTATAAAAACCTGTACGGAAAGAAAAACAGTTTGGTTTATCGAGTAAGGCTGAAGTATCATAGAGGCACGATAATAATAGATGGGAATTTATATTTACCTTATTTCTCGTATGATCCTAGGATAAGAGCTTATAGAGCTTTAGCATGCTATTACGATCAAGTTAAGAGGTATTTAGATGAAAATAGAATAGATTATGAGGATAGGGTTTTAGATCTCCTCCCCTTTCCCTACATCTCTTCAAAGGTAAAGCTAAGGCCATATCAAGAGGAGGCCTTAAGGGCATGGATGAGGGCTGGAAAAAAGGGCGTTATAGTTCTACCTACGGGAGCTGGAAAAACGGTAATAGGCATCAAGGCTATAGAGGTGGTTAACGCTCCATCCTTAATCGTAGTTCCGACTTTAGAGCTTTTAAATCAATGGAGAGAGGTTTTAGAAAGGGAGTTTGAAGTAGAGATAGGCGTGATCGGGGGAGGAAAGCAGGAGCTAAAGCCTATAACCGTTATCACCTACGATTCAGCTTACTTAAAAGCCGAATGGTTAGGGAACAAGTTCTCGCTTCTAATATTTGATGAAGCCCACCATCTCCCATCTCCTGGATATAGACAGATAGCCGAGCTCTCAGCAGCTCCCTATAGGCTGGGCTTAACGGCAACTATAGAAAGGGAAGACGGCCTCCACATCGATCTTCCTAGGTTAATAGGAGAAAAGGTGTACGAGGTAAAGCCTAGGGATTTAGCCGGTAGATATCTAGCAGATTACGAAGTTGAAAGGATTAAGGTGGATTTAACCCCTGAAGAGAAGGAGGAGTATAAGAAGTACTGGTCCATATACACGAGCTACTTAAAAAGCAGGAACTTAAAAATGAGAAGCTTAGAGGATTTCGAACGCTTCCTAACAATCGCTTCTTACGATAAGGAGGGAAGGGAAGCCTTACTAGCGAGACATAGAGCCTTGAAAATAGCCTTGAACTCGGAGGCTAAGCTAACTTTACTAGCTCAGTTATTGAAGATGTATAAAGGATATAAAACGATCATATTTACTCAACATAACGAGCTCGTCCACAAGATCGCGAACCGCTTTCTAATTCCCTTCATTACGCATAAAACGAGTAAGGAGGAGAGAAAGGAGATTTTGAGGGGATTTAAGGAGGGAAGGTATACTAAGATAGTGACGTCGAAGGTGCTAGATGAAGGAGTCGACGTTCCCGATGCTAGTTTAGGAATAATAATTAGCGGAACCGGAAGTAGAAGGGAGTTTATACAGAGGTTGGGAAGGCTTTTAAGGCCTAAGGAAGGTAAGAAGGCGAAGCTAATAGAAATCGTATCCGTTGAGACGAAAGAGCTACAGCTAAGCTATAAGAGGCATAAAGGAAGGAGTATATGATACCCATCGATTTAGTTAAGGTAAGAGTTTGGAAGGGGTACATCAAGCCCTCTTTCTTAAAAATCGACGACCTTTCTTTAAGAATAGCAC
>CAYQTV010000169.1:0-2494 GCA_964420525.1 uncultured Nitrososphaerales archaeon
GCAGTATAGAAAGTTTTCGAAGCCGTACTTAGAAAAGCTTATCGGAGAGGTAGGCTTAGACGCGGTTTTACATATCTGTGGAAGATCTGGTCATTTAATCCATGAAATGGTGAAATCTAAGGCGAAGGCGATTAGCATCGATCAAAACGTACCCTTAAGATTAGCGATTAACTCCGTTCCAAAAGATGTATTGGTATTTGGAAATTACCCTCCATCTAACTTAATATTTGAAGATATCAAAACGATAGAGGGGAATGTTCGCAAAATGGTAGAGGATGTTAAAGATAGAAGAAATTACGTTGCAAGCACAGGTTGTGATATACCTTCGAGCGCTCCAATCGAAAGCATAAAGACGTTTATCAAATCTTGTAAAAAGTTCAAAAGAAGATAGTCTTTCCAAAAACTTTTAAAAATATAAGCCTATTTTTATAGGAGGATATGATTTCAGAAATTGAAGAATTGAAAAATATGGTAATAATGGGAGATGTTGAAAAAGCGTTGAAAATTACCGACGTTTTGCTTGAGAAAGGCGTTAATCCATACGACATTCTCACCAAAGCTCTTGAACCCGCTATGGCTATCGTAGGTGAGAAATTCGATAAGCTCGAAATCTTCCTCCCAGAGGTTTTAACCGCTGCGGATACTATGAAAGAGATACTGGAGAAGAAGTTAAAGCCCCTATTCTTGAAGGAAAAGAAAGGGGAGAAGATTGGCAAGGTAGTTATAGGGACGATAGAGGGCGATATCCACGATATAGGAAAGAACATAGTTGCTACGATGCTTGAAGTTGCCGGATTTGAGGTAATCGATTTAGGTAGGGACGTACCCGTAAAGAGGTTTATAGAGGAGGCCGAGAAGATGAAGGCCGACATAATAGCGGTCTCGGCTTTAATGACCACTACTATGTACAATATGCCTAGGCTTATACGCGATCTAAAAGATCTGGGGATAAGGGAGAAGTATAAGGTCATGGTAGGAGGAGCGCCGGTTCTTCCAGAATGGGCTAAGGAGATAGGAGCGGATGGATACGGTAAGGATTTCAAGGAAGCTGTTGAAGTTGCGAGGAAGTTAGTAGGGAGGTGAGAAGATGATCGATATATTAGAGGTGCAGGAAAGATCAGAGGAAGGAGAGATAATTAAGGAAAGAGAATTCGATATGAAGGTAGCAAGTCTTGCGAAGAAGTACGTTAAAGAGTTTAAGATTACGTATGATAAAGAGGTAGTAATACCAAGCGATAACTCATTAATTGATTCCGCTTTCGAAGCCGCGCTCAACTTATTCCTAGATTGTGGAGTTTTCTGTATCGATACCTCTAGGGTGATAAAGTTCACGGAAGAGGAAGTAAAGGAGGCGATAAGAAGCGCTCCAAATCGTATTGTATTCGGTTCGGGTAAGGATCAAGCCGTAATGACTCCAAGGAAAGTAGAAGATAGGAAAAGACCGTTCTTCGCCTTTACATCCACGGGTACTCCCTTCCCTCCAGATCAGTTCCAAAAGGTAATAGAGAGCTATGCAAGAGAGCCTCTCGCCGATACGGTTAGCGGTCCTTCTCTGACTGAACTTAAGGGAAGGCCTGTTAGATCGAATACGCCATCTGAAGTCGAGGCCGCTATTTTTAACGTTATAGCCGTTAAAAACGCCTTTAGAAATGTAGGAAGGCCCGATCTAGGTTGCCATAACTTAATTGGAGCGGCCGAAAAAACCGCAGCTATAATAGCTGCGATGAGGCCCGAATTCGGCGTAAAGAAGACCGACGGCCTCGTCGTAGCGGCTATAGCTGAACTAAAGGTGGATTACGAAAGGTTGAACAAGGTCGCCTTCCTCAAGAATACAGGATACAACATCGGAGGGTTATACGGTCCGCTAATGGGAGGATATGCAGGAGGCCCTGCTGAAACGGCTATCGTATTAATAGCTCACTTCTTCCTAGGTAGGCTTATATTCATGGCTCAATGGCACCACTGTTTCCCATTAAACATAAAATACAATATCAACACCACTCCCGAAATGTTATGGATAATAAGCTTAGCATCTCAAGCGGCCGCTAGGAATACGCATTTAATTACGCTTCAGAACTCATTCCTAGCATCTGGACCATGTACGGAAACCATAATTTACGAATTAGCCGCACACGGCATAACTTCAACGGTGTCTGGTTCAAACGTAAATCCAGCAGCTCCAGCTCAAAATAAACATCCGGAAAGAGCAACTGGAATGGAGGGGAGGATCGAAGCTGAAATATCGTGCGCAGTTGCGGAAATGGGATTAAAGAGGGATGAAGCTAACGATATAGTGAAGAGGATAATCCCTAAGTACATCAACATAATAGATAACCCTCCTTTAGGCAAGAAGTTCTCTGAATGCTACGATATCGAGAAGGTAAAGCCTAGAAGAGAATACGTAGAGCTTTACGAAAAGGTGAAGAGGGAATTGATCGACTTAGGCATAGAGTTCAAAAATTAACGTTTTTAAAAGGACATAACCTCACGATGA
>CAYQTV010000170.1:0-2474 GCA_964420525.1 uncultured Nitrososphaerales archaeon
CCCTTTGGAGGATATAAGAAATCTAGTTCAGCTACGTTTAAAGAACAAGGAGAGACCGCTATCGAGATATTTACCAAGATAAAATCCGTATACATATCTAGCTAATTACTCCCATTTAGCCCTTATTTCCATTCTCATGAAGGCAATGTACGCAATTATGAAGAAGAGGACTATCTCGGCTATTAAAGCTGAAAGATGAGGCCATATTAAAGCTAGGCTTTCATCAACGCTTAAGGGAGCGGGCAGGGGTAGGTTAGGGGAATATACGTAGAAAGGACCCATTGTCCTAACCCTAGGATTTAAGAGAACGTTAGATACTTCCGTGAATAAGGTAGTCGGGCTTATCCTACTTATTAATAGCCTAACCTCCTCTCTAGCCGCTATTTCCTGTAATGTAGGGGGAGGAAACGATCTCAAGGGGAATAATGCCTGGGATATAATGCCCGATACCATGTATATGAAAAAGCTTAGAAAGATCCAGAGGCCTAACGCGGCTAAAGCCGACGTAGCAACTCTTCTAAATATTACCGATAGGAATAGAGATAAGCTAAACCATACGCTTGAATATAGGATAGCGGTCAGTGTAAAGTAAAATATGCGTAATGTGGAGTCTAGGCTTGGACCAAAACCGGCAAGCAGTATATCGAAGCCCGTAATTATACCTACTACTCCAGAAAGTACGATGGTTATCGTTGCCAATCCAGCCGCTAGTTTGCCAACTATAACGCTATCTCGATATATCGGATTGGACAGAAGCCTAACCATCGAGCCGCTCGATAGCTCTCTATTTATAGCATCGAAACCAAGATCGATGCCTAAAATTGGAGCTAATATCCCCATAAAGTAGACAAATGATGGTATAGGGGCTGCAGCTCCGCTAAATATAACTAAGAAAAGCTCCTGGTTTTCAAATCCGGTTAAGCCCTGTCTTGCGAGCTCCTGAGCTCCTAGGTAAACGCTAGCTATACCGCTTAAGAAGATAAGGGTAAAGGTCAATAGAAATCTCTTGCTAGATAAGTTCTCAGATAGGTCTTTGAAGAAGATAACGGTGCTTCCTTTCATCTCGGCTCTTTCTCTAAGAGTTCTCTATATATTTCAGCCAAGCTGGGCCTAGAAATATGGAGGTCGAGCACTATAGCGCCCTTAGCATATAAGATCGCGGAAACCTCCCTCCTTATATCCTTATCTGCCGTTATTCTAACCTTCCTCTCTTCGACTTCTACCTCTCCCAAATTCCTAAGATCTTCGAGTATATCGTTAGACATCTTATCCGTCTCTATTTCTATTCTATATTTCTCTCCAATCAAATCCTTCAGAGTTCCTTGTGCTATGATCTTTCCTTTATCCATTATAGCTACCCTATCACATATTTTCTCCACCTGATGCAGGAGATGGGAAGACATTAGAATCGTTATCTTTTCCTCCCTTGCTAAACTTTGAATTATGGACAGTATTTCCTCGGCTCCTCTCGGATCTATACCGCTTGTTGGTTCGTCTAGAATCAAGACCGAGGGCTTTTTCAAGAGAGCGTCTGCTATCCCCAGCCTTTGTTTCATACCTCTCGAAAATTTACCTACCTCTACGTCTGCCCAGTTAGAGAGGCCTACTCTTCTTAATAGCTTCTCTATTCTCTCCTTTGGATTCTCAACTTTATTTAGCTTGGCCGTTATTATTAAGTTCTCCCAAGCGGTCATGTTATCATAAAACCCTAGATTTTCAGCGAGAAATCCTACTCTTCTTCTAACTTCAATAGGATCTTTTCTTATGCTAAATCCGTCTACCCAGGCATCTCCTTCCGTTGGAGGAATTAGTCCAAGTAACATGCTAATTGTGGTGGTTTTACCCGCACCGTTAGGCCCTAACAGACCGAAAATCTCCCCTCTGTAGATCTCCAAGTTTATACCATCTACGGCTACGAAGCCATCGTATTCCTTCCTTAAGTTTAAGGTCTTTACCGCTACCTCCCTCAAGGTCTTCCGAACCTCCAGAATACTAAGATGAGGGTTGTTATCGATAGAACTACCACCAAAATCCCTATTATGCCCCAATACGTCTGCTTGGTAACGGTGATCCTCAAATCCAAGGTCTGTCTTCCAGCATCGACGTTCCAAGCGGATACTCTTAATGAATAATCTCCAGCTAACGTGTTAGAGGGAGTTTGCACGGTCAACGTTACGCTTTTAGTTTCTCCTACCTTTAATATATCGATCTTCTCTGGATATACTTTAACCTCCCAGCCCGGAGGAGGGCTCGTGGTTAATTCTATGTCCTGTATTACGTCGGTGCCCTCATTTATTACCGATAAGGTAATATTTCTGACTTCTCCAGCTTGAACCTCGAAGCTGAGCATTCCATTAGGAGTAGTAAGCCTATACTCCTTAATGCCGCTTACCTTAGCGGTTAAATCTACTTCTTTCGTGTATCCTTCCGTGGAAACCGAGAACTTGATCTTATAATCTCCTGGAGGTATATAT
>CAYQTV010000171.1:0-2450 GCA_964420525.1 uncultured Nitrososphaerales archaeon
CTGGACAAGTACATAGAGGGCTTCTCCAAGGATCGAATTTAGTTAAAACCCGCATTATTCCTCTTTCCTTACGTAACAGCTATACGGCTTTCCTCCATTTATCCTATCTATTGCCATTTCAATTAACCTTTCTTCTACGTCTATCCATTTCTTATCCCATTCTAAATCGGATACGCTTATAATCGGTTTTCCAAGCTCGTTAAAGGAAAGGAACCATAGTGGCTTTCCGTAAAATGGCTTAACTATCTTAGCATCCCAAAATTCACATCTCATCCTTCTCCCCTGCTCTTTAAAATACCTACATGAATAACAGTACCTAGATAGCCAAATTATATTTCTCCTCGGACGGTATTGTTTGAGAGCTTCTTCTTGTATTTTCTTGCTCTCTTTCCTCGCTATCTCTAAGAGCTTAGCTCTACCCTCTGCAGTATTTAAGTAAAAGTCCAGGTTCCTAGTTATCTCCTCGATCCACGACTCCTTCTCTTCTTGCTTGCTCAACAAACGCTCCTAGAATAATTTTAGCATTTAATATTAAAGCGTTTTGGATTTAGCCGTTCGTTTTAAGAAAGTATATAACATCGGCAACTTCAATATCCGCAGGTAAAGGCCACATAAGTAGTACTTCGTACGATAGCTTTAACCTTCCTTTAGTTCCTCCTAAGAGCAGATCTAGAAGAGAAGGCTTTGGTTTCTCAACTACGTAATAAGGCGTATCTAGAGGCAGTCCAGCTAACTTCCTAGTTACGTTTAAGGCGTACTCAAAGGTACCTATATCATCAACTAGTCCAACGCTTTTAGCCTGTACTCCGGTAAAGGGTTTACCACTAAATACTTCATTATAATTTAACTTAGCTCCTCTATGTTCAATAACCCTGGCTTGGAATTGATGGTATACACTATCTATAATAGATTGGAGAACTTCGATTTCTTCATTCGTCATATTTCTATAAGGGCTCCCTATATCTTTAAACTCGTTAGATTTGAAAATATACGCTTTAATTCCAAGTTTTTTGAATAAGCCCTCGAAGTTCACTATAACGTTAACGACTCCGATGCTTCCCGTCAATACGGAAGGGTTCGCGATTATCTCCTTAGCAGGTAAAGCTATATAATAACCTCCAGATGCGCCATACTCGGTTAAATAAGCTACGACGGTTTTCTTCTTAGCTAAGTTTTCTATCATTTGGTAAATTTCCTCGGAAGCGGCGGCGCTTCCTCCAGGGCTATTTATCTTAAGCAGAACCGCTTTGGTAGATGGATCATCCTCTACCTGTTCCACCATTTTACTAACTCCATCTGGCGTAAGCGTTTCTCCCCATAAAGTTAAAGGAGATTCTGAGTAGGCGATAATACCCGATAAATCTAGCACCGCTACCCTATTCTCAACTATTGGTGCTTGTGTTACGCTGAATGGAAAGCTAACGTAAAAGGCGAATATTAGACCAACAATTAATATCAGCGCGATAACGATCTTCTTATATCTCATTCACTCTACCTTAACCTCTGTGTACTTATTAACTTTAACTCGTAGATCGAGGAAGCCTATCATAGCGAAGATAGAAGCAATTACATATAGAATAGTGCCTAGTAAGATAGAGACTAAAGGGAGGAAAATAGAAGTTAAAGTCATCTTTTCCAAAACTAAGTTCTTTAAAAGATCCCCTATAGCCGGTATAAAAGATGCAAAACCCAAGATCATTAGCGACAGGGAGGTCGCCTTCGTCCATGCAGACCATTTCAGGAACCTTTCGTTGAACGCTCCGCTAGCGTGAGATAAAGCAATAATCTCCAATAGCGTAAATAAGGTAATTAGAAAAAGCGAAGTAACAGCTAACCAAAGCATCGGCGTCTTTGTGATGCCGAGCACTTTAACGCTAGCTTCTTTGACGTTTTCCATAAATGCTCTCATCTCTCTGAAGACATAACCGTTAATAGCGAACGTGATCACTGCTATAGCGCCAAAGATCTTATATCCTCTTTGTTTAGATTCATCTCCAAGCAAATACCAAGCGAGACCAACGAAGAATAAACTCATCAACCATAGAAATACTCCTAAGTTTAAGTTCTCCTGCACGCCTTTCACGATCATTCCAATTAAAACTATAGATGCTATAGGTAAGCCGTAACCTATAGCTCCTAAAGCCTTCCATTCGATTCCCATGTCTTCAAATATTTAAGGACATCATCTATTTAAGACCTATGTAGAGGTTAAACGAAGGTGATCATAAATAGAAGTTATGCTCATAGAAGGGTTAGAGATGGTGAAAACCGTAATAGTGAACGTAGATCCTATAAATCCAGATATATCGGCTATAGATGAAGTAGCTAAGGGCATTAGAGAGGGAAAAATAGCCGCTTTTCCTACCGAAACCGTGTACGGGCTAGGAGCAGATACGTTTAACGTAGATGCCGTAAGGAAGATCTTTGAGGCGAAGGGAAGGCCTCTAGAT
>CAYQTV010000172.1:0-2445 GCA_964420525.1 uncultured Nitrososphaerales archaeon
TGAGTTGAAGGCCTTTTTATCCCGGATGGATGGGAATGTACGCTTCCTACAATACTCATATCCGCTGGTAAAAGATAGGGATTGAAGGAGGCAAATTCTTCTCCTCCAATAAAAAAAGGTGGTATTACGACGCTTTCTATGATTATTTCCGTTCCTTTCTTTTTCCCTCTTAGGAGAACTAAAATTTCGTTGGGATGGGCTTCCTTGGCGTATTCAAGTAACCCTTCTATTAACTCTCTTTTGAATACTACCCGCATCATTATAAGCCTATTATTGAGTACGCTTTCTTCAAATTCTCATCTACCTTCTCCTTCATCTCCTCATAGAAATTCCTACCTGTAGAATCTATAGTTACGGTAAGAGGGCCGAAATCTTTAACCTTTAAGATCCACAACGCTTCAGGGATGCCTAAATCTAACCACTTAACTCCCTCAACCTTCTCTATAGCCTTTGCCGCTAAAGCTCCTGCTCCTCCGGTGAATATAGCATATACGGCTCCGAATTTCTTACAAGCCTCAGCCGTTTTCTTCCCCATTCCCCCCTTCCCTATTATTACTCTGACTCCAGTTTTCTCTATAAACTCCGCCTCGTACATTTCTAATCTCGCGCTTGTGGTAGGACCTGCCGATACAATCTCCCACTCATTCCCCACCTTCTTGACTACGGGACCAACGTGGTAAACTACCATATTTCTAAAATCTACTGGAAGGGCTTTCCCTGAATTTAATAGTTCTAACGCTCTTCGATGACCTGCGTCCCTCGCACTATAAACTCTTCCGGTTATGTAAAGTATATCACCAACCCTAATTTTCCTAACGTCTTCCTCACTTATTGGTGTTGTGAGCTTGTACTCGGTCATCTACTCACCTCCTAGGAAAGGATGCGTTAAAAACTCAACTCCCGTATTAGTTACTCTTAAGGAAGCTCTCCTACAAGCCCAACACATCGTCGCCACGCCCAAGGATAAGGCTGCAGGATGCCTATGCGCAGCTTCTATATGGACATCTAACGCCGTTGTCAATCCGCCTACTCCATGTGGTCCCCATCCCAGCGCGTTAATAGCTTTAAGGAGTTTTTCCTCAAGCTCCGCTATCTCCTTTCTACGATGTCTACTTCCTATTGGTCTTAATAGCGCCTTCTTTGCCAGCTTCATAGCTATATCTGCAGCAGGCCCCATACCTACGCCCACTACTACTGGAGGACAGGGCTTAGCTCCCGCCTCGAAAATAACATCTATTGCCGTTTTAAGAACGCCTTTTATCCCCAACCCTGGAGGAATAGTTTTTGCGAGGCTAGGACTTTCACTACCTCCTCCCTTTAACACTACAGTTATAGTCGCTGAATCACTATCGGGTACTATATCCCATTCTATCCAAGGTATGTACTCTCCAGTATTATTTCCGCTGTTCTTGCCCGTTACAATATCGACGGCGTTCGGTCTCAAAGGCGTTATTTCCGTCGCTTTTATAGTCGCCTCTCTTAGAATTCTAGGCAATTTTCCTAAAAGCGGAAACTTTTCACCTGCCTCAATATAGAAGATTACTGTTCCGGTATCTTGACAAAGCGGTTTTTTCTCCTCTTCCGCTACTCTTATATTATCAATTATGGATTTTAGTACACTTTTAGCTACAGGATTCGTTTCTCTCTCATATGCATCGTTTAAGGCTTTTTTAACGTCTTCAGGGAGGTATATAGCGGCAGCTGAAACAAGCTTAGTTATGCTTTCTTTAAGTTCGTTTTCCGCAATCATCACTCTTAACTATATTTTATATGGGTTAAAAACGTTAGTCTATATAAATTAAAAATTTGTCAAAAACGAACGTCGATTAAACGCTAACTGGACGTAAAAAGGTAGCCAAGAAAGCCTAGCTTAACGTTGTAAGTAAATGAAATGTTAAAATCTTTATGAGTAAAGAATTTAAAGAACCGTACTTTGATGTAGATTGGCTTTTGGAGGTGGTTGTTTATGTCGCAGGTTGGTCAGACTCAGCCCGTCATAGTATTGAAAGAGGGAACTACTGAGACGAAGGGAAGGGAGGCTTTAAGGAATAATATCATGGCAGCTAAAATAATTGCTGAGCTAGTTAGAACGTCATTAGGCCCCCGAGGAATGGATAAAATGCTCGTAGATACTTTAGGAGATGTTACCATAACTAACGATGGAGCGGTAATGCTAAAGCAAATTGAAGTGCAGCATCCAGCCGCTAAGATGATGGTGGAGATCGCCAAGGCAACCGATAGCGAAGTCGGAGATGGAACTACGACCGCCGTTGTCTTAGCTGGAGCCCTGCTAACAGAGGCTGAAAAGCTGTTGGACAAGGAGATACATCCCACCCTAATCGTTGATGGATTCCGAGAGGCATCAGAAAAGGCATTAGAAATTCTACGTGAAATTGCTATGAAGATAAAACCTGAGGACCGAGAATGGTTGTATAAAGTGGCTAG
>CAYQTV010000173.1:0-261 GCA_964420525.1 uncultured Nitrososphaerales archaeon
ATAATAAGGTTCCATACAAGAGGGTAGAACCTTCTACAGAAGATATTGATAAAGCGGTAAATCTTATTCTAAATAGTGAGAAGATCGCAATAATTGCAGGAGGGGGAGTGTTATACTCCCAAGCAGAGGAAGAGCTTTTAGAATTTAGCGAAATGGTAGGAGCTGCTGTAGCGACGACGCCTTTCGGTAAAGGATGTTTTCCGGAAACCCACCCATTAAGTGTGGGAGTGGCTTCCATCTTGAACAATCCGAGTTTAGAGA
>CAYQTV010000173.1:271-742 GCA_964420525.1 uncultured Nitrososphaerales archaeon
GAAATTATAGTGTAAATATTGGTTTAGTGGGGGATGCCAAAGCTACGCTAAGAAAGTTAATAAGTAGGATAACGGAAAGAATTAAAAAAGAGAAAAGCGAGAGGAATGATGAGAGAAAACGACTAATTAAAGAGTTAGTAAATGAAAGGGAAAAGAAAATTAAGAGAAAGATCGAGTTTTACGGAAATAAATTGAATCCATTTGCAATAATTAAAGAGCTGGAGGAGGTATTACCACGTGATACAATACTACTAGGAGATGCGAGTTCATCGGCATGGTGGTTAGTGTATCTATACAGATTAAAGAGTACTGGTCGTGTGTTTCTGAGGTCTTCCTTTGGCTGCATTGGCACTGCTTTTCCTTTTGCGCTGGGTGCAAAAGTAGCTTGTAGGGATAAGCTAGTAGTAGGTATAGGAGGGGATGGGGGCTTCGGTATGTCCCTACATGAGCTAGAAACAGCTAAGCGGTTAA
>CAYQTV010000173.1:752-1306 GCA_964420525.1 uncultured Nitrososphaerales archaeon
GATAGTTTTCGATGAAAAAGAACTAGGTTTTAATAAGTCTTATTCAGCCTCGTTTAATGAGCTAAACTTTGATCAAATAGCAAAAGCTTTTGGATGTCATGGAATCGAGGTTAGAGAAATGAGAGAGTTTAGAAAAGCGATAAAGGAGGCTATAGATTCAAATGAGACTACGGTCGTGGATTTGAAGATGGAACCGTTCTATCCTCCGAAAGATTTGAAGCTTTAGAAAATGAGCGTGTTAGTAACCGGAGGCACCGGTTTTATAGGATCCTACGTTGTAGAAAGGCTAATAAAGGAAGGCTATAAGGACATTGTAATCTATGACGTCTTTCCAGACTTGGGAAAAGTGAAGGAGGTGCTTGATAAGGTAAAAATAATTAGGGGAGATATCACCGATCTCCCTACCTTACTTAATGTCGTTAAAAGGTTTAAAGTAGATTCGATCATACACTTAGCCTCCTCCCTCATCATAGAATCACAAGAAAGGCCTTTGCAGGCCCTTAAAATTAATTGCGAGGGTTTCGTAAATCTACTGGAGGTAGCAAGGTTATTAG
>CAYQTV010000173.1:1316-2370 GCA_964420525.1 uncultured Nitrososphaerales archaeon
TATTAGATCTGAGGTCTATTATATGGGCTAGCTCTAGAGATGTTTATGGACCTTCAAGTTTTTATCGTAAACAGCCTGTAAATGAGGAAGATCCTCCGAAGCCTATTAATGTATATGGTAGTTGTAAATTATTTAATGAGATGATGGCTGAGCAATATTACAAGACTTATGGAATTAAAGCTATAGGCTTAAGGTTGGAAGTTACTTACGGACCTAGGAGGTTTAGAGGGTTTAGTTACTATGTAGTAGATTTATTTGAGAAGCCTGTAAAAGGCCTTCCCGTTACTTTGGAGTGCGGAGATTTAAGAGTTAACTGGCTATACGTTAAAGATGCGGCTAAGGCCTTTATACTCGCCTTAAATAAAGCAGAGAGGCTAAGACATCTAACTTATAATATAGGAGGAGAGGAAAGAACTGTAGGGGAAGTGGCTGAATACGTTAAAACTCTTATTCCTAATGCTAAAATTCAAGTTAAAAGCGGTTACGGCGGATTTATACAGTATCCTTCAATGGATATTACGAGAGCTAAAAGAGAGTTAGGATATAATATAGAATACGATATGAAAAGGGGGGTAAGAGAGTATATAGAATACCTTCGTTCACATAGTTATTGATATACGTATAGGCGTCTTTCCGCTTCTCTCTATGCCCGATGCTACTCTAAAGGCGTGATTTATCTCATCAAGTTTAAACTCATGTGTAATTAACATCCTTAAATTTAGCTTTCCACTTTCTATGAGCTTTACCAATCTTTCATAGTTGCTCTTTGGAGATATGTAGACTCCGGTTATGTTAACCTCCTCTCTGAAAAATCTTTTAGCTTCGATACAGATGGAGTGAAGTCCCGCTCCCACTATTATAACTCTACCTCCTTTTCTAACGCACTTCACCGCTTTCTCTTGCACGTCTTTATCTCCTACCATTTCAATTACACAATCGCTACCTTTCCCTTCAGTTATTTGATATATGCTATTAACTAAATTCTCCTTATCCGCGTTAATAACATAACTAGCTCCTAATTTTTCAGCTATTCTCAATTTCTCATCATCTATAT
>CAYQTV010000174.1:0-2358 GCA_964420525.1 uncultured Nitrososphaerales archaeon
GTCCATTAATAAAGCCTTCTCAGCTATTAAGAGGGGAGGATAGCGTGGATCATTCCGTGATCTTATCAAAAGGCTCTAAGGTCATCCTCTGAACGATCTTAAATCCTTCTTTCTTCAATTTTTTCTCTTCATCTTTTATAACGTCTAGGGGCTCTCTAGCTACGTCAATACTCCTGCTCTTCACAACTAGTAAAAGCGAACCGTTTGGACTTAAGAACTTCTTAGAGTTTAGAATAGCTATCTCGGTTTGATCCGGTTGAGCCACATCGCAGTACACTACGTGAATTGGCTTGAAAACTACCCTATACCTCTCCGGCTTTCTGGCGTCTTCAACTATAGGTATAACGTTAGGTCTATGTGATGCTACTCTCATTATAAGTTCTCTAGCTACCCTATGGCTTATCTCAACCGCAAAAACAATGCCCTTCCTTCCTATTAAATCGGAGACGTGACTAACGGTGGTTCCCGTAGAAGCCCCTAAATATAGGACCCTACTACCTTCCTTTATAGGCATATTTTGTAGTCCCTTAATTAAAGCAGCCGCTAGCTTACTTCTATAGGGATCCCATACCCTGTACTCTACTCCTCCCTCTATCACTACTCTTTCTCCATACACGTTGACCCCAGGAGCAAGACTTCTAGTAGCAGGCCACCTCTTATCCTCTAGATCAACCCAATATAGTCCAGGTATCTTCTCATCTGCGCTTACCACGTCCCTTCTCCCTCTTCACTATCTTTTTAGGTCTCGGATATTTCTTCTTTATTTCTTTAATCCTTTCCTTTAATTTCTCAACAAGCTCTTTAACAAGCTCTCCTCTATATAAGTCTATTCTAGCCGCTAAAGCAAGCTTTGCAGCTATTACCCTAGCTATCTTCCCCCTTTGCCATCTAGGCGTTCCATGAACCCATGGATGTTGGAACAAAATACCGTGTTTTGGAGGTTTTGTCCCCTTTCTCAGCGCTCTAAATAAGGCCTTTTCCGCGCCTAGTACCTGTATAGTGCTAGCTGGTAACCTAGCTAGCTTTTCTAGGCCTCCAGCTTTAGCTAAAAGCCTTGCTCCAATCGTGGGTCCTGCTATAGCCGTTATGTTAGGCGCTATTTTCTTCATATTCCTCTCTATGTGTCTAACCATCTTCTCTCTAGTTTTTCTAATCTGAAGAGCTAGCTCAGCTAACGAAGATAGAACATCCATATCTTCATCTCTTATATCAGCTCCTCTACTAGAAGAGGCAGCATTAAGTATAGCTCTAGCTTTCCCTCCTCCAATTCCTAGCTCTCTTATCTTCTCCTCTGTCATATCGTCTCTCTTTCCCACCTTACTCACAAACTTAACGTAGGAATAAGGATCATCGAGCAGCTTATCGAGCTCGGGAAAATGAAGTCCGTACCATTCTCTTATCCGCATTGATAATAGGTTAAAAGTCTTATCCAATTCATCTACTGATTGAACAGCCTGAACTACCTGTAGATCGGGTTGAGCTGCTTTCTCCTTAATTTTCTTCTCACTCTCATAAATAGCGTATTTCCTAATAAGCTCAAGAGCCTCTTCTTCGCTTCTAACTAACCCCGACTTAACCATCAACTCCAGCTTACTTCCTTCCAACCTTTCTCTTTCCTCTGGAGAGTAAATTACCTTGAATCCCTTATCCTCGAGAAGAGATTGAAGTTCAGACCATCCGTTTATGATTTCATTAACTCCTTTCTCCTTACCTCTCTCTAATAGTCTCTTAAGTTCGTCCGTCTCAATAGAAAGCATTAATTTATCATATTTCTCTACATCATCGAACTTCTCTGAGGCGATAACGTTCTCTTTTTCATCGAGAAGGGCTATCCCCCCCTCACTTACGAACAACTTAACCCTCATACATTACTCCAGTATTAAATTCTAATAATTAAAGGTTTAGCATATCATGTGGGGGCATTAGAAAACGCTTCTTATGGAAAGTTTTAAAAGGCACCTTATAAAGTAAGTTAATAGGTGGTATACTATGCCAGGAAGCCATGGTAGTTTAACAAAGGCAGGAAAGGTTAGATCTCAAACTCCTAAACTACCAGCTAGGGAGAGAACTTACCCGATTCCAAAAGTTAGTCTAAGGGAGAAGTATAGGAAGAGGTTTATCTTAGGTAGGAAAATAGGACAGAACTGGTTCATTAAGTGAGGTTAATTTTAATGGAAAAAGAACCCGGCTCAGGGGAGTAACTCTTCAACATCCCTTTTTCAGAGGTGGCATGCTTTCTTCATCGCCATAAGTTGTGAGAAAACGATCCTTTTTATATTTTACACGTAAGTTTAAGGACCTATACTGTAGCTAATTGGAAATTAAAAAAGTAGAACGCTGTAAATTCAAAAAATTTAA
>CAYQTV010000175.1:0-2346 GCA_964420525.1 uncultured Nitrososphaerales archaeon
ATAGGCGGAACATAAGGGAGACCGTTCTATATCCAAGAGACGATCAAAGGCTAGTTCCATAAACGTCCTTATTTTTAGTAAAATTTTAAATATCTATTATCCGATATCGGATAATATGAAAAAGATCCTACTAGCGATATTACTTCTTCTCATTATTAGCGTAGGAGCCTGGTATTTCTATCGGTATCAAGAAAGTACGGGGGAACTGAGAATATTCCATGCCGGAAGCCTAACTGGACTTGTAAACGATCTAAGCGTGACAATCAGAGAAGATTACGGTATCTCGATTTTAAACGAGCCTAGCGGAAGTATCGACGTTATAAGGAAGATCATCGATCTAAATAAATCGGCCGATATAGTAATGGTTGCGGATTACAGGTTAATTCCTGAACTCATGTTTACTAAAAACGCAGCCTCGTGGGTTTTAGTATTCGCTTCAAACGAAATAGTAATAGCTTACGCTAACTCTAGTAAATATTCTAACGAGATAAATAGCGAAAATTGGCTTGATGTAATTTTAAGGCCTGATACTAGAATTGGCTTCGCTGATCCCAATAAGGATCCCTGTGGGTACAGAGCTTGTATGGTTTTGGGGTTAACATCTCTAGCACTCAAAACAACCTTACCTCTAGAAGTTTTAAGGAAATATGCGGGAATAAATTACGAGCTTAGAGGCAGTTCGGTAGTTTTGGATTCAAGTAGGGGAGTTAAACCGGACGCGAAAAAGATCTTTGTACGGGATAAATCCGTGGATCTGATAGCTTTACTTGAATCCGGAGCGCTCGATTATGCATTTGAATATAAAAACGTAGCGATTTCACATAGCCTCAATTACGTTAGCTTGCCAGCTGAGCTTAACTTAGCGGATCCTAATCTAGATAACTGGTATTCTTCAGTTGAAATTAAAATTTTAGGTGTTAGTAATGAAGTGAAAACTCTAAAGGCCGAATCGATAGCTTACGGTCTCACGATACCATCTAATTCTAGAAATATCGATAACGCAAAGGCCTTCATCAAACTATTGCTTAGCGATAAAGGGAAAAACCTCCTAATTAAGAACGGATTTAAGCCTCTAGATAATCCGATAGTGAAGGGAAATATCCCTAATTGGCTTGAAGAGGTAATTCAAGGAGGCGATTGAAATTGGAGTATGATCACCTCCTTCTTAGGAGTAAGAGCTTTTTAATCACCATTTCAGCTGTAGCTAGCATAATAATACTATTCCTTTTGATCCCCTTAGCTTTCTTAATAACGATCGCTGGATGGGAGGGCATCGTAGAAGCCAGCGCTAATAAGGAGGCTTTAAGCTCGATACTTCTATCCTTTGAAGCCGGTGTTATAGCTGCTACCTTATCGGTTCTATTTGGAACTCCCTTAGCTTATATCTTAGCGAGGCTAAACTTCAGAGGGAAGGGTGTAATAAGTGGGCTCATCGATCTTCCTCTAGTAATTCCTCATACCGTAGCCGGTATTGCTATTTTACTTGCTTATAATAGCAGAGGCCCTATAGGCTCCCTTTTGGGAATTGGCGTCGAGGATTCTCTTCTAGGAGTAATTGCAGCGATGAGCTTTGTCTCAGCTCCCTTTGCAATTAACTTTGCAAGGGAAGGTTTTGAAGCAATTGACATAAGCTTGGAGAACGTTGCGAGGAGCGTAGGCGCTAACGCGTTTAAAGTGTTCTTTACTATATCTATACCCTTAGCGATGAGGAGCATAATCGTTGGATGGTTAATGGCCCTTGCTAGAGCTATAAGCGAGGTAGGAGCGATAATGATAGTAGCGTATCACCCAATCGTAAGCAGCGTCTTGGTTTACGAGTGGTTTACAACTAGAGGTTTAAAGGCGGCAGCAGGGCTCTCCACCTTACTACTCATTTTCAGCCTCTTAGTTCTAGTAGGCTTAAGGGCTCTTCATCGGAAATGATCGAGATCGAAAAGCTAAGGGTAAGGGCGGGAAGCTTTACTTTGGAAGTAGAAGAGCTTAACGTTGGAAGAGGGGAGTACATGGTTGTAATGGGGCCAAATGGTGCTGGAAAGACCGTTCTACTAGAAACGATAGCCGGTTTCAGGAGACCTATTTCAGGGAAGATAGTTATAGACGGCGTTGACGTAACCTTTAAACCTCCTGAGAAGAGAGCGATTTCCTTCGTTCCTCAAAACCTCGCGTTGTGGCCTCATATGACCGTTTTTGAGAACATCTCTTACGGACTAAAAATTAGAGGGGTCGATAAGAACGAAGTAAGGAGGAAGGTGCTGGAGATATCTGAGATCATGAAGATTAAACATCTGCTAGATAGAAGGGTTACGACCTTAAGCGGAGGAGAAAAGCAGAAGGTAGCTCTGGCTC
>CAYQTV010000176.1:0-2312 GCA_964420525.1 uncultured Nitrososphaerales archaeon
AAATACCCCGAAGACGGCCTCTTGAACCCTCTCCTCTCCAAAACCTTCCAAGTTTTCGCTGGAGCTAAAAGCCTTATATCAGATGGCTTTAGCCCTAAGGTGCTGATCGTTAGATCTAAGATCTGTATAGAGTAAGGCCCTTCATCTAAAACGATTAAGCCTCTACTGAAATCGAATTCTAGGCTCTCGATCTTTTCCCTTACTTCCTCTAAATTCATTTCTCCATCTTCAACTCTAATTTCTTGAGAAAGCTGTTCTGCCTTTAAGCTTAGAACTATCTCAACATCGCCGTAAGGTAGCCAAATCTCCGGCATACGATCACCAAAGCTTATATTACCTAAAATACTACTTGGATTTAAGCATGAAGGTAGGCCTCTCCTTACTATATTTAGAGCTAAACAGGAGGAGGTTGGAGGATTGGTTGGAGGAGAAGCCTACTATCGGCTTGTACGAGCTAGTCGATAACGGGACGTTAGCTATAAGAGGAGATCATTTGAGAAAGCTTAAGGAGCTCGTTAAATCTGGCTTCCAGTTCACCGTTCACGGACCTTATAATGGAATAAATATAGCCTCTCTAAAGGAGGATGAAAGGAAGGAATCTATTCGAGCTCACAAGGAGAGCATGGAGAAGGCATCTGAGCTAAATGCCTTGTGCTACGTTCTACACTCGGGAAAGGTAGAAAGCGAAGGTAAAATTGAGGAGCATAGAAAGCTAAACCTAGAATCGACGTATGAGCTACTGGACTTCGCTAAATCTATAGGATTAAGGGTAGGAGTAGAGAACGGAGAGCCTAGAGCTAAGCACCTATTAACCTTACCTAGCGACTTTAAAGGCTTAGATCTCGAAATCGTTCTAGATATAGGCCACGCTTTCTTATCATCCTCCCTAGACGAGTTCTTAAGCTTAAAAGATAGGATAATAGAGATACATTTTCACGACAACGATGGAAGCTTCGATGCCCATCTTTCGTTAGACGAAGGAGCGATACCGTGGAGGAAGGTAGCTCTAGAGTTTAAGGAGAGAAACGTCTTAGGCATTGTAGAATCGGTTTACGATCCATACGAATCTCTCAAAAAGCTAGAAAAAGCGTTGCTATAGCGATCTATCGAGATTCTGCTTAAACTACGTAGGTCTAAAATAATAGGGATTTTGAACAAGAAGAAACGTAAGTAAGACTAATAAACTGTTATTTTTAAACATCTATGGAGAAAGATGGTTGAGCCCTTAGGAGGGAGCTCGGTTACTTTAAAGGTATTTGAGGCGTATACGAGAGATGTTGGGAGAGGAGTCGCTCGAATAGATTACGATGTTATGGACGCTTTAGGGGTATCTACCGGCGATGTAATAGAGATAAGGGGTAGGAAGAGAACCGTAGCTAAATGCCTTCCCCTATATCCCTCGGATGAAGGCCGTGGCATAATAAGGATAGATGGGCTTACTAGAAATAACGCAGGAGTCGCAATTGGAGATACCGTAATTATAAGGAAGGTTAAAGCTTTGCCGGCCGAAAGGGTCATTTTAGCCCCTCTTGAAAATATCCCTCCAATAGATGAAAGGTATATAGCCGACGCGCTTGAAGGCATACCTTTAACTAAGGGAGATAACGTTATGGTTCCCTACTTTGGAGGCAGGCTTACCTTCCAAGTAGTAGCTATAAGCCCGTTAGCCGATGCCGTTATAGTAAATCAAAGAACCTTAATCCAGATATCCGAGAAGGGAGAGCTACTAAGAGGAGTACCTCACGTTACTTACGAGGATATCGGAGGGTTAAAGGATGAAATCCAAAAGATCAGGGAGATGGTAGAGCTCCCCTTAAGGCATCCAGAGCTATTTGAAAGGCTAGGCATAGAGCCGCCGAAAGGGGTGTTGCTGTACGGCCCACCCGGTACCGGTAAAACGCTTTTAGCTAAAGCAGTAGCTAACGAGACGAACGCTCATTTCATTAGCATAAGCGGACCTGAGATAATGAGCAAGTTCTACGGAGAAAGCGAGGCTAGGCTTAGGGAGATATTCAAGGAGGCTAGGGAGAAGGCGCCAAGCATTATCTTCATAGACGAAATAGATTCCATCGCTCCTAAGAGGGAGGAGGTAACTGGAGAGGTGGAGAGGAGGGTAGTAAGCCAGCTGCTGTCCCTAATGGATGGCCTTGAAGCTAGGGGAAAGGTGATAGTAATAGCCGCGACGAACAGGCCTAACGCTTTAGATCCGGCTTTGAGAAGGCCCGGTAGGTTCGATAGGGAGATAGAGATAAAGGTCCCAGATAGAAAGGGAAGGCTCGAAATTCTGCAGATACATACTAGACATATGCCTT
>CAYQTV010000177.1:0-2290 GCA_964420525.1 uncultured Nitrososphaerales archaeon
TCTCAAGATAATGTATAGCCTTTTTACACCCATTGAAAAAACCGCTTCTCTAGCCCTTTCAACGGCTTTGAAGATGTCGGTTACGTTTTCCGCCTCTAAGACCGTGCTCATAGCCCCTATTTCTACCTTAAGACCCGCTTTTCTCAGTTCATTAATTGCAACCCTCACGTACTTACTAACGCTTACATCCTCTCCAATGGGAATTATACTAACGTCCGCGACGACCGTCATACGTTCCTCCTCCTACTTCTCTATTAAAAAGCTTCTTCTTTTTCAACGAAAATCGCGTATCTCTCCTCTTCTACCATATATCTAAATCTAAAAAAGGTACGTTTGAAGGCTGAAAGCGTATCGAACATGCTTACCTTTAGCTCATCTGGGCTATGTGGAGACGATCGACTCGATGGAGTCCAATCGAAAATTACGGCAAAACCTAGTTCCTTCATCGCTCTCCATATCTCCTCTACAGCTTTCTTCTTATTATCTATATGATGGAAGGTATAAGAAGAGGCTACAATCCCGAATACGTTATCCTTAAAGGGAAGATACTCGGCGTTAGCTTGAACGAGCTCTAAGTTTGGATTTTTCAAACTTGAATTGACCTTCTTTAGCTTATTTAAATTTACATCTATTCCGATTATTAATTTATTTCCAATAAACTCAAGCATTTTCCTTAAATTATATCCTTCTCCAGTTCCTATATCTAGGGCAGCTCCCGGCACCTTTAACTTATATAGCTCGGTTGGATCTTTGGGGAAGATCATATCCTACCTCTTCTCTCGACATAATGAGCCGCTCCTATCAGAGGAGCGTTTTCCCTAAGCTTGGAAGGCTTAATCGATGGTAGATCTACGTTCACGTAAGTGTTGATTAAGTCTATAGATGGTTTGATGTACTCTTCCCATCTATTCAAAGCCAAGCCTCCTCCAATTACTATTGTGTCTGGATCATAGACGTATATGACGCTAGCTATGCCGGCCGCGTTTAAACGGTAGCATTCTTCAAATAACCTTTCAGCTATCCTATCGCCTACCTCCCTTCTCGAAAATACCTCCTCGGTTGATTCAGCTCTCCTTCCTTTAGATAAGTAGTTATAGAAATTTACGATGCCGGCTCCAGAGCAATATGCTTCCCAATGTCCTAAGCCGCCACATCCACATCTAAGCCTTCCTTTGGGATCCAAAACTATATGACCTATTTCATGAGCATTTCCATATCTGCCTTTTAGAATTTTTCCATCTAGGACGATGCCTCCACCTATTCCCGTTCCTATCGTAAGATAGACAAAGTTATTAGTTCCGTTTCCATATAATTTTTCACCGATAGCTCCAGCTATGGCATCGTTTATAACTTCGGTAGGGAGATCTAGGAATTTGAGAATATCCATGATGTTAAACCTCTTAAAAGGTAGATTTGGAGAAAAGATCTCGTTCCCTTTGAAAAGACCAGCTATTGATATGCCAATGGCTTTAACTTTGTCGGTTCTCACGATATTAATTAGCCTTAATAGCTGATTTTTAAATGAATTGAAGTCCTCTCCTTGAGTTCTCTCCTCTACTTTTTTAATAACTAAGCCTCTATCTACTAAAGCTACCCTTACGTTCGTTCCTCCTACATCTATGCCAATAGACACCATCCGTATTTTTATAACATTACAGGGCTTTAATGATTTTTGTTATGTAAAAGTTTAAACGCTATTATCGAAAATAAAATGAGAACGGCTTGATTGGAACTAAGGAGCTTATCTTCATACAGTTTCATTAGCATGTTACTTAATCTCCGCAATGTATAGATTATGCTTCGGCGTTATGATGCCGACTATACAGAATGTTTTCTTCTCCAAGTAGATAAAGCAATAGAAGCGCTCTCTGCTACCAGCTTAGCGAGACTGTCGGAGCAGTAATTCTCCTAGAGCCTTGCTCGAATAGGACATGGAAGAGCTTATCCTATTCGGGTCCGGCTAATCATATCACGCTATTGGTATGACTATAGTGTTAAATTCATAAATGCATACGACATCTCTATCAAATAGTATCTATTTTACCTGCATTGGTTGGCGCGTTAATCGAATCTATAGGAATAATTTCTTCAATGTTATGTAGTACTAGCACACCTACGATACTCTATTCGTTCATAGTTTCCCACACAAGGATTTAAGAGATGTAAGCGATAAAGATCACAACTAAAGAAGATCGCAAGCGCTCTTTTACCGTTAAGTGAGCCATATTTCAGAGAACTCTCCTCTTTTTCCTATATAATCTTCAATTGAAGATCTTATTACTTCTCCTAC
>CAYQTV010000178.1:0-2289 GCA_964420525.1 uncultured Nitrososphaerales archaeon
CTCCTCCAACTAAGTGCTTAAAGGTCATTTTGATATCCTTACCCAAGTGCTTTGCCTTTATAGACGAGCCCCATACTAAGCCTAAAACCTTCTCTATCTCATAACCTGGAACGAAATCGGTACTCACCACTATCATAGCTTCTCAATAAGCTTGACTACGCCTTTTATTTAAACTTTCTTGAGAAGCCTTAAATGAATTGGTAAGCCGAGTTCCCAATTAGAAAATTAAGTGAGCCCTTTCTCCATGATTACGCTCGCTCCCATCTTAACCAAATGTTAATGCGAGTTTCCTAGCTCGTTTTTATCGATTATTCTCTAAGGATTAAGCGCGCTTGTCCAAAAAGCGGCTAGAAGCGAAATTAAACCGATTTTCCTAGAGAGCGCATTTCAGGATCGCAGTTAGGGCAAAGGCTTAACCTCTCGATCTTCTGCATTATCTCTTTAGAAACCAACGTGTTCGTCCTCGTGATGTAACTTCCAATAGATGGTTTATGATTTTGAACTGTAAGCTAACGCATCCTCGTAAAAATCCTCTTATTTGAAAGGGTTAAAGATAAAAACGTTGGAGCGAAAATTAGTACTGAAGAATATGGAGTTAGAAGAAATAAAGTACAAGATTATTCCGATACTGAAACGTTACGATGTTAACAGGGCTGCATTTTTCGGTTCTTTTGTTAGGGGGAACAGAAAGAAGATAGCGATATAGACATTCTTGTCGAGTTTAAAAGCGAGAAAAGCTTACTCGATCTTGCAGGACTGAAAATAGAATTGGAAGAAGCTTTAGGAAGAAGGGTAGACGTTCTAACTTACAATTCACTACATCCTTTGCTTAGAGACAGAATTTTACAAGAGCAAAAAGTGATACTATGAAGAAGGATCCAAGAACCTTCATCGAGCATATTCTAGAGTGCATAGAAAGAATGGAAGAATATACGAGGGGAGTAACGAAAGAGGAATTTTTAAGCTCAGGACAACTCCAAGATGCTGTGATAAGGAGAATCGAGGTACTGGCGAAGCCGTCAAAAACATTCCGGATGATATAAAGCAAAGGTATCCTGACATTCCATGGAGAGAAATAGCTGGAATGAGAGACATCTTGATTCATGAGTATTTTGGCGTTGATTTGGAGCTTATATGGAAAGTCGCAAAAGAAGACGTTTTTGAATTAAAGAAGATGTTAAAAGTAAAGGAAGATTTGGAAGGAAAAAGTTAACCTATGGAGATGCCCTTTCTTAAACCCTTAAGATGAAGGGAAGTTGCACCCTTTTAATCTTTTCTTAGATTTTCAACATCCTCTGTTAAGGGTTCGTAAAACACTTCCCCTCCTTTTTCTGTGCACCTTCGTAGCGTCTACGTGAATATTTGAAGGTTTGGCAATTAAGATAAGTGCTATGTTTAGCTCAAAGTAGTAATACGTCCCTTGAGTAAGGAGACGTCTATCACTTCAAACCCAACTTCTTTCTAATAAGAATTCTCTGCGAAGGCAGCTAAATATCTTTTCAAGTTCTTTTCCGTACACCATCCTCCGGGGATTATGCTCTCCCTTCTCTTAACTTCTTAAGCTCTTCTTCAAAAAGCCCAATCCCTTCATCTTCGCTTAGCTTTCTTCTAAGATCTCTTCCCTTCACAACTTTATACCTCTAACAAATCGATACCAAGCAGGCCTTTAAGCCTCGATCTCCCTAATAAAATCTGTGAAGCTGTCTCTGAAAAGCCTAAGTCCTAGCCACTCTGAATATAGCCTTTGGATCGTTTTTGGTTAGCTCACAGTACAAGCCCAAAGTTCTAAGGTAGACCGTGGCTGTAGCTATGGACCTTGTTGTTAGTTATCGAACCAGCGCTTGACGTTTCAAGGAGCATGCGTATCTTGCCTTTAACTTCTATCGAGGAGAGGGAAAGCGCTCATTTAAAGGTTGAGAATTCGCTTAAAAAAATTGGTGGGCCGGCCAGGATTCGAACCTGGGACCTTCGCCGTGTGAGGGCGACGTCCTTACCAGGCTAGACGACCGGCCCTAGCCTTCCTTCTAACTTGTATCTAATAATTTTTTCCAAACTTAAACTCCTCTAATATACAAGAGGGATCCTCAGCCATAATATCCTTATAGTAGACGTACGCCTTCGCTCTACATCCTCCACAAATATCCCTATACGTACAGCTACCGCATTTGCCCTTTAGCTTATCCCTACTTCTTAATTTCGCCAAAACATCTGAGCCTTTCCAAATCTCAGTAAAGGGCTTTTCCCTAACGTTCCCTACCTTAACGGGAAGGTATGGACAAGGGTAAACGT
>CAYQTV010000179.1:0-2279 GCA_964420525.1 uncultured Nitrososphaerales archaeon
TCATCAAAATAAGACTTCTTATATGACAAGGCACATCACCATAATATTTATATCTGGGAATAGGTTTATATTAGGGCTATATAAATTTTTCGGGAAAATCGAACGTTTAAGGGCGCGAGTCCTTTTTAAATAAACCATAGGGTTTATATCGTCTCCTCAGGGATGGTATAATAACCTTAGGGTAAGGATTAAAATGATGCCTTCGTCGATTTTAATTGAGTTTTCAAGACGTCACTACGGGAATAAGGCTTTAGCGCTTGTAGGCTGTAGACAAGAAGGTTTAGCTTTAGATTCTTGTGAACAGGACGTTTTCGTTTTTCCAGCTAGAGGAAAAGTACACATCTTGGAATACGGAAACAAGATCTACGAATTTATTCCGGTTGAAGAGACATACCATGTTTTATTAGAATCTAAAACCATTCACCCTATCCATGATCCACAGATGTTACTTCACTCAGCCTTAAAGGGGGATGTTAAACTCGCGAGAAAGAAGGCTATCATAAACGAGATAGAGGAGGGGTTTAGGGATCTCGTTTCCTCTTTATATTACGAGCCGTTACCTTTCTTCTTAGTTAGGGCTAGTTTAAGGTTAGCACGCGCTCTTCTCATATTTAAGAACGTAGTGCCTAGACCTGCTCATTTATTCCATCTTTTAAGGGAATACGCACCGTCAATCTTGTATCAATTTGAAGAGCTTTGGAGGCTCGAGCTGTCTCCAATGGAAAAACTGAACCTCTCGACTTTGAGGAACTTCTTAGATAGAAACACTTTAAGCATAGCTGAAAAGAAACTTAGTGATCTTAAAGGTAAAAAGGAGCACATCCAAGCTAAGCTCTTCTTCTACCACTTATTCTTAGACATGAAGTTAGAAGAAAGGGATCTATACGTAGATAGTAGATCTTTATGCCTCACGAAGGTAGATAAGCCTGAAAAGATCAGGGAAATGATTAAGGAGGGATATAAATCACTACTCATAAGCCTCTAAGCCTCCTTTCATAGGTCCTTCCTCTATCGATTATATGGATGATCTTATATCCTTCTCGTACCAATTTATCGGAGATAAATCTGCGGTGACATTTGAACCAAAGCTTCTCTCTACATAATATAGCTACTCTATCGTTCGATTCGATTAAATCCAATAACCTCCTAAAACCTTTCTCAAATTCCTCGCTTCTCATATATTCTAAGTATCCACCTTCTCTGAACCCCCCAAGTAGATCTCCCAGCCATATGTACTTTACTCCGTTTTCCTCTAAAGCTCTTTCTAAGCTCTCCTTCTTAAAATGAGGAAATAGCCTAGAGGTGGGAAACCTTCTAACATCTACAACTAAGCTTATTTTGTAGTCTTTAAGGATAGCGATCAGCTCCTCCAAACTTCTACTCGAATGTCCTACCGTATATACCTCCTTCTTCAAGGCTTATTTGATTAAATGGGTACCATCACAAGTCGGTGCGTTAAAGAACTCCTTTGACGTTAAACCCTCCCTACATGTAGCATAAGTTATGCCTTCCCTTTTCGCGATTTCGATTAAAGGCTTTAACAGCTTTACCCTTTCGTTTAAGCTTAAATACCAATATCCGTGCATCCTAACCCCATCTCTCCTATACATTTCATACCATTTATTCTTAAACTCTGGAAAGGCAGAAACCATTCTTTGAAAGTTATCAGGCCTAGCCTTATACGTTGAAAACGTAATGTGATTAACTCCTTTGTTTACTAAAATAGAAACTAGTTCCTCTAAACCCTCATTTAACCTAGGTATTAGTGGATCAACTCTAGCTGATACTGGAATGCCTCGTTTTGCCAGCTTCTCTACCAAAAGCAACCTCTCCCTTAAGCTTGATGCCCCAGGTTCTAGCTTTTTAGATAGCTCGTCATTTATAGTTGAAAAGCTTACACTAATACAAACCCTTCCTCTCTCAAATAAATCTACATCTCTCAATGCCAAAGCTCCTTTAGTTATAATTTGAACTTTGAATCCTCTGTTTATTAAGATTTCCAAAGTTCTTCTAGTCAGCTTGTGTAACCTTTCTTCTGGAGGATACGGATCGCTGCTATTGCTCATGGATATTACTAGCGATCTATCGGCTTCGCCCAAGTCCCTAATTAGCTTAATTAAGAAATCTCTCTTAGGTCTAGATGGTCTCACTCCAATGTAGGACGTTGCATAACAATACAAGCAGAAATGTGAACAACCGGTATAAGGATGTAAACTGTATTTCTCTGGACAAGTACATAGAGGGCTTCTCCAAGGATCGAATTTAGTTAAAACCCGCAT
>CAYQTV010000180.1:0-2256 GCA_964420525.1 uncultured Nitrososphaerales archaeon
ATTCCCTAAGAGAAGGGAGAAATGAGGAAGATAGAGGAAGTTAAGAAAATGTTAAATAAAAAATAATGATTACTGCCGATGAAAGAATATATATTATATAGTCTTCCTATAAAGAGGTGCTAAAAAATGCCCAATCGGTGGGTGTATCCCCTTGCAGGGCTTGTCATCTCCAGTATGCTTGGGGGGATTTATGCCTTTAGCCTCTACTATCCTCCCCTCCAAGAAACATACGGCCTTAATGCGGTTTCCCCTCTTGCCCTCGCCTTTTCCATCCTTACGATAAGCTACTCGGCCTTCCTAATCCCTGCTGGAATCGTTTACGATAGGCTAGGTCCTAAATTTCCCGTCGTTGTTGGGGCCACTATATTGCTTATTGGCTACTGCCTCGGGTGGTGTATGCAATATTTTAAAGACTGGAGGAGCGCTTCACTTCTCTACTATCTTGGGCTAGGACTTATTCCAGGTTTGGGAATCGCTTTAATAGACGTCGTCCCAAGACCTCTCGCTGCAAAATGGTTTCCCGACAAGACTGGTACCGCCGTAGGCTTAGTTGCTTTCGGATTTGGAATTGGAGCAGCAGTCGTTACCCCTATAATAAGGCATTTCCTCAGCTACGGAGTTTTCCTTACGTTTTTATGTATGGGACTGATCTATTTTTCAATAATATCTCTATTAGGGATATTATTGAAGGAGCCACCAAAAGATCTTAGCATGGTAACCAGTTCATCAAATTCCACCTTACAGGGCTATAGTCTTACCCGAGTATTGAAGGACAAAAGGTTCCAAATCCTCTGGCTTTCTTTCGCCTTCTCCTCTTTTGCAGGTTTGATGATAATAGGGAACGCCGTTCCCATCTTAAATGAAGGGATTTCCCGAGAATTTTTAGAGCTCGTAGTGCCAGCCTTTCTAATTCTGACGTCCTTCTGCAATGCTGGAGGTAGAGTCTTTTGGGGTTTCATGCTCGATAGGTTAGGGCCTTGGAGCGCTATGAAACTGAACTTCCTCATAACCGCCTTAACATTAGTGGCTTTTTCATTAACTTATTCAAACTACTATTTTGCAATTCTGTTCGGAGGGGTAATATATGCGAATTATGGAGGACTTTTAGCCTTGTTCCCATCTGCAGCGGCCTTGTTCTTCGGCAAAAGATATCTCGGAAGGATATTTGGGGCTACCTTCACGGCTTGGGGAATCGCAGGCCTAATGGGCCCGATGAGCGCTGGCTACGTAAAGGACTTAACTAATAGCTATTTCCTAGCGTTTTACATCGCAGCCGCCTTTTCAATACTTGCATTATATCTCGTTTATAAAGGATCACAGGCTTGAATTTTTTTTCGTTATGGGAATACACGATAGCAAGTAAAAACAATCCCTAAAACCATAGAAGCACTGGTATTGCTTTTAAGATTCCAAAAATAATACACTATTAAAAATATCTCCGTGACCGAACTACTTAAAATCCTTAACACACGAAGTCACGACCCATATTGATGGGAAAATGGTAGCCCGGGGGAGATTCGAACTCCCATTCCTAGCATTTAAAGCCTTCATTACCTCGAAAGGTACGTAGTTAACCCTTAGTATGCAAGGTTAGGCGCACGAAATAGCCTTCTGCTGGCTTATGTTAGGGAACATGCTAAGCATCTCTTTACAAAGATTTAAAAAGTCCATTAATTTTTACAAGTATAACGTGAAGCTAGCCTATAAACGAACTATTGAAGAGCTGAAGCATGAGCTCATTGAGAAGCTAAGAGATAAGATAAGCTCCTTAATTCTCTACGGCTCGGCCGCTAAAGGCGATATGAAAGAGGAGAGCGATATCGATGTCCTTGTTATTACTAAAGACGACGATAACGAGATCTACGATGAAATTTCTAAGATAAGAACCGATGTAGATTTAAAAAATAGCTCTTTAACCTCGTTGATATCCTTAAGTAGAAGAGAGATCGAGGAATACCTCAAACTTAATTCGCCTTTTATTAAAGATGTTATAAAGGAAGGCGTAATACTATATGACGATGGGACCTTCAGAAAAACTTAGTAAAAGCGTTACTGGAAAAATCGGAAAGGGCTTTAAGAGCGGCTAAGATCCTTTTAGAACATCATGATGTATTAGAAGATTCCATCTCCAGGCTCTACTATGCGATATTTTACTCGATAAAAGCACTGCTCTACAGTAAGGGCATCTAAAAGCCATAGAGGTACGATATTCCTTTTCGATGAGCACTTCGTTAAAAAAGGGATCCTTAGTAGGGA
>CAYQTV010000181.1:0-2224 GCA_964420525.1 uncultured Nitrososphaerales archaeon
TCTAAAAAATTATTATGCAAAATACTTATATATTTACATTTTTAACAACGATAAAGTGAGAGAGGATGGGACACACAGTACTCTCACTTTCCGATCAATCATTCACAAAAGAAATTTTCAACTTAGGCGGTGAGGGGATAAAAAAGTGCTATCAATGTGGAAATTGTACAGCTACTTGCCCGCTTTCCGAGGAGAATATCGTTAAAACGAGGAAATTGATAAAGTATGTTCAATTGGGCCTTAAGGATAGGGTTCTAGGCGAATTAACTCCTTGGCTCTGTTATTATTGCGGTGAATGCAGCGATACCTGCCCTAAGCAAGCAGATCCTGGTGAAATCATGATGGCGATAAGAAGGTATCAAATTCAGCAATTTTCCTGGGGCAGGATTGCAAAGGTCTTTTATTCGAAAACGGCTGCTGCGGTTACATTCATACTATTCACGATCTTCGTAATAACCGCTTTCTACTTCTTTCACGGCCCAATGGTTACGGAGTACGTAGATATCTACTCGTTCATCTCTTACGACTTAATACATGGAGTTGGAATTGTAGCGGGCATCTTCATAGGCTTGAGCGCTTTAGCCAATTTAGTTATCATGTATAATCATGTAAAGAGAGTAAATAGATCTAAGAATCCGGCTGGTATAGGTAAGTGGATTAAGGGCTTAATCGTCACTATAGTGAATGAGGTCCTCCTACAGCTTCGCTTCACTAAATGTACAAATGGTAAGAATAGGTACATTGCCCATATGTCGCTGTTTTGGGGCTTCATAGGCTTATTCATAGCTACGGGCATACATTACATAGGGGATATACTCAATATTCATGTAGACGTCATTTATCCTAGAACGCTTGGGATCATAACCGGGATTTTACTAATGTATGGAAGCTCCTATTTCATATATAAGAGGTTAGAAAAGAAGGAGAATTATACGAAATACAGCCACTTCTCCGACTGGCTCTTCTTAATACTAGTGTTTATGACGGGCTTAACTGGGTTTTTAATAGATGTATTCCTATATGCTAATATGGCTATGGCCACGTACATAATGTACGCTCTGCACCTCCTCTTCGTCTTCGATCTACTCGTTACCGCGCCATTTACCAAATTTGTCCACGCCGTATATAGGCCGTTAGCCTTATGGGTTAACGGGGTTTGGAGTGAGGTGGTTTAGATGAAGCCCGTATTAGTAGTAGGAGGAGGGATAGCTGGAATCCAAGCGTCTTTAGACCTCGCAGATCAGGGAGTAAAGGTCTACTTAGTAGAAAAAACTCCTAGCATAGGAGGTAGAATGGCTCAGCTAGATAAGACGTTTCCAACCCTCGACTGTTCCTCATGTATACTTACTCCTAAAATGGTAGCGGTAGATAGACATGAGAACATAGAGCTAATAACTTATGCAGAAGTAAAGGAAATAACTGGAGAACCTGGAAACTTCAAGGTAAAGGTGTTAAAGAAACCTAGGTACGTAGATGTGGATAAGTGTACGGGATGTGGAGAGTGCGTAATGAAATGCCCAGTCAAGGTACCTAATGAATTCAACTTAGGGATGGATATGAGAAAGGCGATATACATACCCTTCCCTCAAGCCGTTCCTCTCAAGGCTACTATAGATCCCGAGCACTGTCTGTACTTTACGAAAGGGGTATGTAGGGTATGTGAGAGGTTCTGTCCTCCAAAGGCGATAAACTTCAATCAAAAACCTGAAGAAGTCGAATTAAACGTAGCCGCTATAATAATAGCTACGGGCTTTAGCTTAGATGATGCTAGAAAGAAGGAAACGTATGGTTACGGCGTATATTCGAACGTCTACACCAACTTAGAGTTCGAAAGGCTCTTATCTTCAACAGGACCAACTAAGGGAGAGGTAGTCAGAAGATCCGATGGTAAACATCCTAAGAAGATAGCCTTCATTCAATGTGTATGCTCGAGGGACGAATTAACAAATAAGTACTGCTCCGCTATTTGCTGTATGGCCTCCACTAAGGAAGCTATATTGGCAAAGGAACATCTCCCAGACGTAGAATGCACGATCTTCTTCATGGACGTTAGAGCTTTCGGAAAGGGATATCAAGAATTCTTCGAGAGAGCTGAAAGGGAGTTCAACATTAGGTACGTTAGGAGCAAGCCAGCTAAGATAGAAGAAGATCCGAAGACCAAGAACTTAATTATAACATATGAAGATACCACCTCAACTAAGTACGTAAGAGAGGAGTTTGATAT
>CAYQTV010000182.1:0-2222 GCA_964420525.1 uncultured Nitrososphaerales archaeon
TTTCCTCTATATTCCCGGTCCATTCCTCAGCAAACTTACCGCTCCTTATGTATTCCAAAGCTTTTTTCATGTTTTCCTTCACATGTCCATCAACTATTTCATACCCCTTCGTTAGCCCTCCGTACTTTGCCGTATCGCTTACTGATTTCAGCATCTTCGTAAAACCTCCAGAATATATTAAATCCATTATTAGCTTTAGTTCATTACATACTTCAAAATAGGCGAGCTCCGGTTGATAGCCCGCTTCTACGAGCACCTCATATCCCTTTTCAATTAAGCTCATTATCCCTCCTACTAAAACAGCTTGTTCTCCAAAGAGATCGGTTTCAGTTTCCTCAGCAAAGGTTGTTTCGATAACTCCGGCTCTCGTAGCTCCAATAGCCTTTGCGTAAGCTAAAGCTATTTCCTTCGCTTTTCCGGTGTAGTTCTGTTCTACGGCTACTAGAGCGGGGACGCCGAATCCGAGTTTGTAGGTCTCCCTTACCTTTGTTCCAGGTCCTTTGGGAGCAACCATAAACACATCTACATAAGAGGGAGGTTTTATTAAACCGAATCTAATGGAGTATCCATGTGCAAAACCTATGGCCTTTCCGGGTTTAAGCTTTTTAGCTACGTACGACTCATAGACTTCCCTATGTACGATATCCGGGATGAGCATCATTATTATATCTCCTTTCTCACAAGCCTCTGATATACCAATAGGGTTGAAGCCGTCTTCTTCAGCTAAATCCCAAGACCAATCCTTCATCGCTAATCCAATAACTACCTTAATTCCTGAATCTCTGAGGTTTAGCGCTTGCGCTCTTCCCTGGTTGCCATATCCTATTACCGCTACCGTTTTATTAAGTAATGGGCCTAAATCTACATCTCTATCGTAATAGATCTTAGCCATTACATCTACCTCCTACTAACCCCTACTTAAAGCTGTAACTCCAGTTCTAGATACCTCCTTAACGCCGTAATCCGATGCTAAGGAAATGAAGTTATCGATTTGGGATGAAGTGCCGGTTATCTCTACTATAACCGAATTCTTCGTTATCTCTAGAATTCTAGCTCCAAATGCGTTACATAAATTTAAGATAGAATCTCTAGTTTGAAGGTCGTTCGCTCTAATTTTTACAATGGCTAATTCTCTTAAAATCGCATCTTCGCTCTTTATCTTCTTAACATCGATCACGTCTATCGTTCTCCTCAATAATCTAACGAAGGAGTCTGCTGTTTCGTCGTCCGCAATCATAGTTATAACCATCCTCGCTATATCCCTATTTTCAGTAGGGCCTACTGCTATGCTCTCTATATTGTAGCTTCTCCTTCTAAAGTGGCTTGATACTCTAAATAGAACTCCAGGCTTATTCTCTACTAAGAGGGAAAAGACCCTTAAGCTCTCTTTCCCTTTCATCTCATCCCACCATCATGTTCTTGAGGCTTTCCCCAACGGGAACGAACGGGAAGACGTTCTCCTCTGGAGATATAGGGATATCTATTACGGTAGTTACCTCGCTCTTTATCGCCTCCTTAAACGCCTTTTCAAATTCTTCAAGACTATGGACTCTTACGCCTTCAGCTTTAAACGCTTTAGCTAGTTGAACGAAATCGGGAGTTGGTCCTAACCAAACCGCGGAGTAACGTCCCTGATAGAAGAGCCTTTGCCATTGAGCTACCATTCCTAATACGGAATTATTTAAGATGCAAACTACAACTGGTAAGCCCTCCGTTACGCTTGTAGCGAGCGAATTGCAGGTCATCAAAAAGCTTCCATCTCCAGCTATATCAACTACCGGTACGTCTGGCTTAGCCGCTTTAGCTCCTATAGCGGCTGGAAAGCCGAAGCCCATAGTACCTAATCCTCCGCTCGTGATAAAAGTCCTAGGCTTAAGTACCTTGAAATATAACGAAGCCCACATCTGGTTCTGTCCTACTTCGGTAGTTACTATTCCGTTTACCGGTAAGATCTCCCTTATCTTCTTAACTATATTTGGAGAACAGAACTCCTTATTTATTCCAAATACCTTTCCATCATACTCCTCTTTGAGCTGTTTAGCCCTCTTAGCCCATAGAGATTCCTTCTTAGATTTCACTCTCCTCTTTACAGCTTCATATAACATTGTGATCGCTGTTTTGAGCTCTCCAACGACGTAATGATACGGCTTAACGTTTTTTCCGATCTCAGTTGGATCGATATCGAAGTGTATGATTTTCCTCTCCTTAGTAAATTCTGAAAC
>CAYQTV010000183.1:0-1789 GCA_964420525.1 uncultured Nitrososphaerales archaeon
CTATCCTCCCATGCCCTTCGTCGATTGTCCCGAGGAGATGAAATTGTGTACGCCGTTTATCGCGTATCAAGGTAAGGAGGTTGAGGGACTCTTCAGCTCTAATCCCCTTGTTCTACGCTTTTCACCGGCCGATGAGAGATACGATGAGAGCTACAGCTTAGCCCTCGTTAATCGGGAAATAAGGGCGTTAGTGGAGGATTTCATGTTGGAGGGGATGATCGAACTGCTTTCTCCTCACTTAATTTCCATAGATAGGCTCATCTTAAACAGCCCTATATATTACGTACCTGAAGGCGTAGCGGAAGGTGAAAGGTATAGGAGAGCTTGGCTTAAGTTAGTGGAGCAGAGGATAGATATACTCGAGAAGCTGAGGGGTAATAGGGTTAGGATAATTGGCGTAGTTAAGAGGCTTGGGAACTCGAGGCTTTTAGTTGAGAGACATCGAGAGAATATAATGTATTTGGGAAAAGATCTTCCTAAGCAGCGCGATGACCGAGCGGAAGCCCTACTGCTAGCTAGCGAATTCATTAAGGAAAAAGGCGTAAATCCGCAACCGGTCTTAATAGGGCCCTTTAAGGTTGAATATGGAAAGGGAAGTTTGCTTAGAGATGCAGGAGCACCTCCTAAAGTACTCCTCTACTTAGTAGTGCCGAGAGTTGTTCCACATTGCAAAAGCCCGTACGACGTTGCTTCGGTAATGAGATTTGAAACGATGATCGACTTTCATGGTTTGGACGACGTCATCGATCTCTTTTTACCGGCAATACGTGAAGTAACGCGTTCTAAAAGTCCATCGATGTTTCAGATAGCCGATGAGCTATGTCAGAAGTGGAGGGAGGTGTTACAGAGCACCTTTACTGCTTGGCTTGAGAAATTCTCATAGTCTTTTTTAAACAAACTTCGGTTTGTAATGCTAAGTCATTAAAATTCTGAGCCGCTCTCCACTATAAGGATGAGCTACATTATTGTAGTAATGCTCGTCATTATCAAGTTCAACTGGCGTAGATGTTCTTTTGTTATGGAAGCGTATTTCGAAGTTTTTTGCTATTATGATTATCTCACATGCTCTTTTATTTCTGATTTTTATAGTTTAAATTTTGTAGAATGTTAAAAGTAAGGGAAAATAAAGCTTATTAAACATACTTCCAAAATAGTTTTTAAGTATGAGTATGAGGATTAATGCCCAGTCGATAAGAGTCGGAGAGCTTCTCAGAGATGGGAGAGTATACACTGTTCCCATTTTCCAAAGAAGTTTTGCATGGGGAGAGCAACAAATAATGGATTTTTGGGACGATCTCATTAATGTTTACGAAGGAAGGGCCGAAGAACACTTCCTAGGTTCGATGGTCTTCACTCAACATGAAATTAATAATAAGGTTAAAATTTTAGATGGCCAGCAACGATTAGCTACAATTCTCTTATTCTTAGCTTCCCTTAGAGACGTTCTTAAACAAACTACCATAGAAGGAGCTGAAGAATGGATTGATGAAATAAATAGAATACTATATATGAGAGACATTCGAACACGTCAAAGGAATCCGAAACTTGAATTAAATAGGGAAGATAGAATCTTTTTTGAAAAAATAATTACTCAAGGTATCATCTCTGACGTAAGATATGATTCCCATAAACTAATAAAAAGAGCCTATGAGCTGTTTAAGGGAGAGATAAAAAAACGTATAGGAAGTGATGGAGAGAGATTTGTAAGGGACATTCTTAGTATAATAATTGATAAGTTTTTAATGATAAGAATCTGGGTAGACTCTGAAGTAAATGCACACGTAATATT
>CAYQTV010000183.1:1799-2222 GCA_964420525.1 uncultured Nitrososphaerales archaeon
GAGAATATTTATAAAGTGCCATGGAAAGATGGAAGGAAGTGGTAGATAATGTAGGAGACCACGATGTCAGTAAGTTCTTAAGACATTTCTGGATATCTAATTTTGAGCTAATAAGAAAGGAGGAGCTTTATAAGAGTTTAAAGAATAGGGTGAATCCTAGCAATGTTAGAAATTTCTTAGAACATTTAAGTGAGGAAGCCCTAATATATTCAAACTTACGCTCACCCTCACATGAGTTTTGGGGGGATTATGAAGTCGAAGATTTACTTGAGGAACTAAATTTACTTAGAGTGGAACAGGTTTATGCGCTACTTTTAGCCGCTTACCAAAAATATTACCGAGAGGAAAGGGAAAATTTTCGGAAGCTTCTCAGAAATATAATTAATTTTACATTTAGATGGAGCACTATATGTGGTTTAAATC
>CAYQTV010000184.1:0-2172 GCA_964420525.1 uncultured Nitrososphaerales archaeon
TTTAATTTTGTTACGCTTTGCAAGAAGTCATAGGTAGGGGAACCTGGATAGATAAGGTCGCTTACGAAGTAATCAAAAGGGAGAAGAGCCTAGGTAGGAGCTTATCCCTTTTAAGGGTTGAAAGCGGACTAGGAGCTTCTGGCATTCCTCATGTAGGAAGCTTATCCGATGCCTTAAGAGCTTACGCTATAAAGCTAGCTTTAGAGGATCAAGGGTACAAAAGCGAGCTAATAGCCTTCTCCGACGATATGGATGGGTTGAGAAAGGTACCTGCGGGTTTGCCTAAGGATCTAGAGAGGTACATAGCTCATCCGGTATCGAGGATACCCGATCCTTTCTCATGCCACTCAAGTTATGGGGAACATATGGGGAGCTTACTTAGGGATGCGTTAGATAAGCTTAAAGTAGAGTACAAATTTCAAAGCGGTGCAGATGCGTACAAGAAAGGTTTAACGTTAGAACAAGCTAGAAAGATCTTAACGAAACACGTTGAAATAGGGGAGAAGATAGCCGAGCTTACGGGGCAGGAGAAGTACATCCAAGTCCTCCCCTATTTCGCGATATGTCCGAAATGCGGTAGGATATACACGACCAAGGCCTTATCTTACGATGTAAAAACCGATGATGTCCACTTTGTATGTGAGGGAACGGAAATTAGAGGTAAATGGATAGAGGGATGCGGATATGAGGGAGATGTAAAGCTAAAGGAAGGAGAGGGAAAGCTAAGCTGGAAGGTCGAGTTTGCGAGCAGATGGGCGGCCTTAGACATAAGGTTTGAAGCGTACGGTAAAGATATAGCCGATTCGGTAAAGGTAAACGATTGGGTATCTGAAAACATACTAAACTATCCTCCTCCCTACCATGTTAAATACGAAATGTTCCTAGATAAAAGCGGAAGGAAGATATCCAAATCGGCTGGAAACGTCTTTACGCCTCAGCTATGGTTTAGGTACGGTACAAAGGAAAGCTTAGTTCTACTCATGTATAAAAGGATCGTTGGAACTAGAGCTCTATCCGTTGAAGATATACCTAAGTACATGGATGAATACGATTGGCTAGAGGACATATATTTTGGAAGAGTTAAGGTTGAGAAAAGCAAGGAAATTAAGCTTAAAGGCCTATACGAATACGTACACTTCCTAAAACCTCCTAAGAAACCCAAGCCTCACGTTCCCTACAGGCTTTTAGCGGAGCTCGCCTACGCCGCTCCTGAGGAAAACGTAGTGGATTTCGTATTAAAGAGGTTGAAGAAGTATGGGATGATAGGAGAAGATGTGGAGGGGTTAGAGGAGAAGATCTTGCTCGCTAGGAACTGGGCTTTAGAGGTAATGGCTAAGCCTAAGCCCGTATCCCTTTCCGAGGCGGAGAGAAGGGCTATTCTAGATCTAATCGAGGTCTTGAGGAGGACCAGCGATCCATCTATCATCCAAAATTCCATATTTGAAGTAGCGAGGAAAAACGGCATAAAGCCTCCCGATTTCTTCAAAACCCTCTACTTGATATTCTTAGGCTTAGATAGAGGGCCTAGACTTGGACCTTACATAGCTGATATAGGAGTTGAAAGGGCTATCGACGTGCTCTCTTCATCCGTAGAGGAAGTTCCTAAGTAGCTTTAAGCCCTGTTCTCCGCTTAGCTCTGGATGGAAGAGAACACCGTAGAATTCATTATATTCGTAAGCTTCGACTCCCATTTCTTCGCTCTCAGCTATCACTTCTAAACCTCTGCCTAACCTAGATATCCTATACCCTCTAGAAACGAAGAACTCAACTTCTCCAACTTCTCTCCAGATCTTAGATGGCCTTAAGAACTTTATTCTAATAAAGTCGTCTATCGGTTTTTTAGACTTTATTAAACTCCCCCCTCTAAGCAAGTTGAAGAGCTCCGCTGAGTAACATATTAGTAAAGCGGGCTTTCTACAACCCTTCATTAAGCTCGATACCCATTTATCTACCTCCTTGTTCTTCCTAGCTCTTCCAGAAAAGACGTAAGCATCTGCGTCAATTAAGCTAGAACCGTGTCTCAATACTTCTACTTCTCCAACGCCTACCTTTTTTAAGGAGGACACCAGTTCAGGTATAGAGCTACTTCCTCCGTTTACTACGACTACCCTCAAATGAACACCTTCACCGTAACTCTATCTCCATCTTTTAAAGATAACGCATCCCTAAGCC
>CAYQTV010000185.1:0-2124 GCA_964420525.1 uncultured Nitrososphaerales archaeon
CTCTATCTCTTCATCGGTTAACCCGCTATACGCCTTCCCTATAACCTTAAGCTCATCTCCATCCCATACGGCAAAGGTGTAATCTGAGAGCAAGCCTGCTCTCTTTCCGTGTCCGTACTCTACGGCTACGACTACAGCATCTATCGTATCCAGCTCCCTTTTAAGCTTCATCCACTTAGCTCCTCTCCTTCCAGGGGTGTAGATCGAATCCGGGTCCTTAAGCATTAACCCTTCGTATCCGAGCTTCCTGCTTTCGTTAAAAAGCTCCTCAACTCTGCTCGGATCTTTAGCCGTGAAGATAGGGGCTAG
This sequence comes from uncultured Nitrososphaerales archaeon, assembly GCA_964420525.1. Taxonomy (GTDB): domain Archaea; phylum Thermoproteota; class Nitrososphaeria; order Conexivisphaerales; family CALBHZ01; genus CALBHZ01. Next base: position 310 of record CAYQTV010000185.1, read on the forward strand.
ATGTATCCTTCCGCCTAGCTTTAAGCTCTCTAAAAGCTTCTTCCTATCTCTTAAAGGCGTGGACATCATTTCCCTTCCTTCGTACATTAAGATATCGAAGATGAAGTAATGTACAGGTACTTCCTTAATTACCTTTTCATCGATGTGTTTCCTATGGAGCCTTTGCTGCAATTTAGTGAAATGCACGGGCCTTCCATCTTTGTAAGCTAGTATTTCTCCATCGAAGATGGCGGAAAAGCTTAACTTCTTCAAGTCTTCAACTAGCTCTGGAAAGCTATCCGTTACGTCCTCAAGCCTTCTAGAAAAAATCTTAACTCCGTCCCTTCCAACGTGAACTTGTGCTCTTATCCCATCGTACTTGTACTCAACTAATACTTCTTTTCCGAACTTCTTCATAGCCTCCTCAGCTGAAGGAGCCGGCTCGGCCAACATAAATCCGATAGGGGAGAATAGGGAGGGCTTAGCCTCATCAATCCTCCTCTCCTTCGCTAGTACGGCTACCTTAGATAGATCCGCTATCATTAACACCGCTTCCCTTATCCTTTCGCTCCTGTATCCATACGCTAAAGCGATAGCTTCCTCTAAAAGCCCGCTCGTAGCTCCAATTCTAAGCTCGTTAGTTAAGAACTTAACGATATACTTGGCCTCTAAGGGATCCGCTCTCAAAAGCAGACCTATTAGCTTCCTCTTCTTCAAAACCTGAGAACCCTGACCTTTAATCCTGCCCATATCGTTTAGAGCGTTTATTACATCCATAACTTGCAACTTTTCGAAAAAGAACGGCGTAACCTTTTTGCCTCCCTTTAAGAGCTCGTATGCAGCTTCTCCTAAATCGCCTTTTTCAACTACAACTTTCCCGAACTTTTCCCCTTCCTTCGCTACCTCTAGGATAGCGTCCCTTATAGTAGCCCATCCAACTCCTACATCACATCCAAGCATGTACTTAATTAAACCGCTAAGCTCTTCTTCGTTTAAGTATTTGAGCAATTTAGCTAAAAAGGATACCTTTAAGTTCTTACTCGACGTTCCCCTTACCTTTTCGAATATTTCACATACCTCCGAAAATAGCATCGATTACTATGTAGAAGTGATACCTTTTTTAATGTAAAGACCTAAAGCGGTTTAGCCATAACTAAAGCTTCTTCGCCATCTCTGTAGTAGAAGGGAATTCTCTTTACCTCTTTAAACCCTAGCTTCTTATATAGCGAAATAGCCGGATGATTGCTAACCCTAACTTCTAAGAAGGCCTCTTCACAACCTCGTTTCTTCATAGCCTCCATAGCTTCTAGCATCATCGCTTCTCCAAGCCCCTTCCTCCTGTGTTCAGCTAACACCGCTATGGATACTATATGGCCCTTCCTTACGATGTTAAACTTGAAGAACGAGAACCCATACTCTATTCTACACATAATGTAACCTACTATTTTACCTCCCTTCTCGGCTACTATAAACCCCTCTGGAAAGTTCCTTAAGAGCTCGTAGTAAAAGAAGTCTGAGTAGTGCTCAGGAAGGGTTACTAAGTTAACAGATACTACACTCGGTATATCCTCTTCATTTACTCTTCTAAGTACGTAATCTCCAATAGATCTTATAATAGTTCCCTGCTCCAATAGCGCAATATACTAAATACGTCTTTAATTTTAAACTTTTAACGGCTCCGTAAGGGTTAGAGAGGCGTGAGCTATGATTAAGGCCTTTAGCCTCCAACCGTGTCTAGATTGGATGTTCGAGAAGGTGTTAGATAGAGATCTATAGCCATCGAGCCCTATCCTTTTCAACATCGAGCTAGGTAAAGCGGTTACTAAGTAGACGCTC
>CAYQTV010000186.1:0-2122 GCA_964420525.1 uncultured Nitrososphaerales archaeon
GAGAGAATACTGCTCATTAACTCTAGCTTAAGGCCGTCTAAGTACAACGTGGTAGCGGAAATAAAAGAAGGTCAAGCCGTATTCCAGGGAGAAAGTTTCGTAGCTTGTAGGGGGAAGATACGGGGAGATTTAAGCAGAAAATCTATGAAGGATCAGGGCTTTGAAATATTAGAGGAAAGAGACCTGCTTATCGAAGGACCTTGGGAGTTGGTAGAAGGTCTCAGAGAAGGATTAAGGGGTACCGGAATAATTTATGGTAGAAACGTCAAGATTGAGGAACCCGTGTACTTAGACCTAACCGAGGGACCGATACTAATAGCAGATGAAGTTAGAATTGAGGCTTTCACTAGAATATCGGGTCCTGCATACATAGGGAGGAGATCCGCGATACATTCAGCGAGGATTAACCCCTATACCTTCATTGGTGACGTGTGTAGAGTTGGAGGGGAGGTAGAGTTCTCAATTATCGAACCGTACGTAAATAAGGCGCATTTCGGATATGTAGGCCATTCGTATATATCTTCCTTTACGAATCTAGGAGCGGGAACCACTACTAGCGATTTAAAAAATACATATGGAACCGTGAGAGTTAAACATCTAGGAAGGAGAGTAGATACAGGACTCGTAAAGTTGGGTTCCTTTATATCACATCACGTTAAAACGTCCATTAATTCATCCATATATTCAGGTAAGAAGATAGGAGCGATGTCCCACGTTCACGGCCTTGTTAACGAGGACGTCCCTCCATTTATGATATATGGAAAAAACGTGGGACTGGGGGTCAAAGAGCTCCTTTTAGAATCGGCTATAAAAACAGCTGAAAGAATGAAGAAGAGAAGAGGATTAGAGCTATCGAGGGAAGAGGAATATCTAATAAGGATTTCATTTGAAATATCTAAAGCGGAGAGAAATAGTTATATTGAAAGCTCTTAGAGTAAGCAAAAGGTGATCTCATGGCAGATATCGATACATCTTTCGATAGGTCTGGAATGTTAAACTATTATAAAGCGTGGCCAGATCAGTTCTCAGCTTACACGGCTACCATCGATATCCCTCCAATTGGAACGTTCGACCATGTTTTAATTACTGGAAAAGGCGCGTCCTTGGTTCCTTCGCTTTTCATCTACTCCATGTTAATGCCGGACGTACCGAAAGGGCTAGAGATACTCAAAGGGCTAGAACCTCCAAGACCAGAACAGGACACGCTATTTATAGCCGTTAGTTTAGGAGGAGATACCCTAGAGGTCGTATACGCTTTAAAGAAGGCATTAGAAAAAGGATACGATGCTATCGCCTTAACTGGAGGAGGGCTATTGGAGAAGGCCGCTAAAAAGTGGAACGTTCCTCTACTAAGAATGCCTAAAGCTCCAACATCTCGCCTAGGCTTTCCAATTATAACTTTAGCCGTAGCCTCGACCTTAGATAAGGCGTTAGGATTAAGAGCTTCTGAAATTTTGCGTAAGGCTTTCGAAGAGCTAAGAAGATATCTTGAACCGTCTCATGAGGAAGCGAAGGCTTTGGCAAGATGGATGAACGATGCGCAGAACTTAGTGGTCTATCACTCCGCTCATCAAGAAGTTATATCGTTAAGGTTAAAGTACCTATTAAGCGAGAACGCTAAGCTAAGAAGCTATCACGAGGATATAATGGATGTTATACATAATGGGATAGGATGTTGGGAGTACGAATATGGATCTAAGCTAATAATTCTTAGAGATCCTCTCGATCACGAAATAATCTCAAGTAGATTCGATATAGTAAGGGACGTCCTAACTTCCTTAAACTTTAAGGTTAGGGAAATACCGATCTATCAAGGGGATAGAGCTACCTTTTTGCTTAGGAGGTTATATACCTTAGACCTTGCTACCGTTTATTTGGGCCTTTTAAGGAGAAGCGATCCCTCCATAGTTAGAACTCAAAGCATTGCTAGACAAAAGATGAAGGAATCTAGCTACTTTAGGAAGCTTGAAGAGGAGGTAAGCTCCTGACCTTCGGTGGTAGTTATGGTTTGTGTTTTCTGTAGGATAATTGAAGGAAAGGAGAGATCTTGGAAGCTATATGAAAACGATGGTCTTATAGTAATATTAGACAAGTATCCGGTTACAAGAGGCCATTCGTTAGT
>CAYQTV010000187.1:0-2120 GCA_964420525.1 uncultured Nitrososphaerales archaeon
CTAGAGATGAGAGGAAATGAGAATGGTGGAGGGCTATCCAGCCCTCCTCTTAGATAAGCATCTTATTATCGCCGATCTACATATAGGATATGAGATCGAGCTTAGAGAGAAGGGGATAAGTCTTCCATCGCTAGTTGATGAATTCCTATTAAAGCTTAGTGAATTAAAGGAAAGAACGAAGGCAAGAGAACTACACATACTGGGAGATGTGAAACACTCGGTAACCTCCCCTAAGCTAGAGGAGATCATAGAGCTAACGAAGTTCTTCGATAAGTGCTTAGAGCTTTTCGAAGCCGTTCACGTAGTTCCGGGGAATCATGATGGAAGCTTAAGTAATTATATAGCTAAGGAGGTCAAGCTATACAGCCCCAGGGGAACGATCTTAAAGGTAAGAGGGGTGAAGTACGGGCTTTTACACGGACATGCTATTCCAACGAGGGAGGTCTTTAGATCTAAGGTGTTAATCGTAGCGCACTTACACTTTAAGCTTAAATATCAAAACTTGAAGATTCCGGTATGGCTTAAAGTCAAACAGGAAGATAGACAGATAGTCTTCATCCCTCCATTTAACACCTACTTGCCAGGCCAGCCTTTAGGATTGGATGCACCCACCTTACCCTTCATTCCTCAAGATAGACTTTATGAGGCCGAAGTTTATACCTTAGAGGGCTATTACCTAGGTAGGATAAAGGAGCTAGATAGAGCTATAATTGAAGTAGAGGGGGATTGAAACACATTGGATAACGTTTATCTTTACTTATTCGTTAGGAAAAATTGAAAGTGAAGATCGCCTTAATCGTTTTACTGCTTTTACTACCTACGGCACAGGTCGTAGCGTACGAACATCAAGATGAAGGCTACTACATAGTCTTTCTAAGGGAAAGCTGTAACGATCCAATGTATGTCATCTCTCGGTTTCTAGATAGCTTTCCGCTCAACGTCGTTAGCTACCTTCAATACCTAGGTCCCGGACTTATAGTAAAGGCTAGCGAGGGGAGCGTTAAAGCCATATCGGATAATCCACAAATCGAAGCTATCTTCCGGTCTAATAAGGTATCTCTCGAACCCTTAAGAGTAAGAGATCTTCTCCAGAACTTCTCCTATTACAGAGGGTGGAAGTATACCGGAAGAGGAGTTAAGGTAGCGGTCATCGATACTGGTGTAAACTACACGTTAAAGCCCCTCGGAGGGAAGTTAGGGGTAAAGGTGATCGGAGGGTACGATTTCGTAGATAAAGATGAGGATCCTATGGACGTAGAAGGACATGGCACGGCTGTAGCTAGCATAATAGCCGCAAATGGTTCAAACTTCAAGGGGGTAGCTCCGGATGCGAAGATACTAGCCTACAGGATATTTAGACCTGGAGAGGAGGTGGAAACTTACTTAATAGTAGAAGCGATAGAAAAAGCCCTAGACGATGGAGCCGATATAGTTAACTTAAGCTTAGGAGGAGGGATAAGCGAAAGGCTTCTCTGGATCGTAGGACATAGAGCCTTAAAGAAGGGCGTTTTACTCGTTGCCGCCGCGGGCAATAAAGGCCCGGATATCGACACCATTTACGTCCCTGCCTCCTTACCTACGTACATAGGAGTAGGGGCAACGACTTCTCCTTGGTCTAATATTACCTTTGCCGAGTTAAAGGCGGGAAGGATATGGATCGAAAGCGCTAGAGCTATGAACAACAGCCCTATAGGAACTGTAGAAGGAGAGGTAGTTAACGTTAACCACGGAAGGGAGGTAGATGTTAGATATCTAGATCTCAGGGGAAAGGTAGCGGTTTCCTTTAGGGATAGAAAGACATACTTCGGAGAAATGGAGTACAACGTAGCTAGAAAGGGGGCGATTGGGTTAATAGTAGTTAACGATGAAGATACTAGCTTTGGAGGATCTTTAGTCCATCCTATCCTAAAGGAAAAATATAAGCCTAAGATCCCTTCCGTTACCGTTTCCAGATCGGATGGAGAACGGATACTTGAAACTGGCTACGTTAGCTTAAAGGTATTTAGAACGAACGGTACGGTCCTCCCCTCTCCTTTCTCATCTAGAGGTAAGGACGACCCGTTTTTAATTAAGCCGGATGTGGTGATTTACGGAGAAGACGTACCGGCGTTAACCAAGAG
>CAYQTV010000188.1:0-2092 GCA_964420525.1 uncultured Nitrososphaerales archaeon
GTTTAAAGGCCCTCCATCCAGTCGTATCGTATTCTTCAGAGGTAGCTGGGGGGAGAACTGCTGCAAACGTGGGGTGTTCCTCTAATTCCTTTACCTTCATCCTACCCTCGCCTCCTCATAACCTCTCCTTAAAGCTTCCTTGTTCTTTTCTAATACGCTTCCCTTAAATCTCTTAGATAATATCGTCTCCACGCTTTCGAGATCTACGTGTTCGCATACTCTGAGAAAGGCTCCAAGCATTGGAGTATTCGGTATATCCCTTCCTATGGTCTCTAGAGCTATAGTAGTAGCATCAACCGTTACTACCGTAGTTTCGGGATCGAGGCCATGCTTCTCCCTTACGATTTTTGGATCTCCTGCGTAATTAACTATGACCTTTCCTCCCTTCTTCAGCCCTTCTCTTATAATTGGATAAAAGACCATGCTTTTATCTACAACAACCACTACGTCGGGTTCGTAGATAAATGAGTGGATCTCTATAGGTTGGTCTGAGAGCCTAGTATAGGCGGCTATAGGAGCGCCTGCTCTTTCAGCACCGAACTCTGGGAAGGCCTGTATGTACAAGCCCTTCGTTAAAGCTGCTTCGGCTAAAATCCTACTCGCAGAAACAACCCCTTGTCCTCCTCTACCGTGGAATCTAATCTCCATAAACAACTCTATAAGCCCTTAATTGACGAGGTAAGCTAATAATAAAAATATTTCGTTCTAATCACAGTTACGGAATATATTTTATATAAAATTAATGCTTCAGTAGACGATCTTCGTATTTCTTCAAATGTTGAACGGCTTCGCTTACGTCCATAAATAGCTCATCTACTCTTTTTACATCTTCTTCAGTTACCTTATCCTTTCTCTCAATTCTTGCATTTTGAGCTGCAATGCTTAGAAGCTGAACGGCGTATCTCAAGCTCGTCCTCTGCCCTATGTTCGCCAAAGCTTCCAAAGCTTCTTGAGTTAAGGTCACCTTTTCCTCCTCAGACCTAATTTTTAAAATAGCTCTTATGCTCTCCTTATCGTATTCCTCCGTTCCTATTATCACGGCTCTGTCTAGGAGATCTAGAGGAAAGCCCAATGGAGCTTCTATCTCAGCTCCTCTTATCTTCGTTATCCCTCTATTCGTAGCTAAGATAATTATGGGTACTAGCTCTCCCTCCATAGCCTTGCCTAGGAAGCTAAAGGCCTCTAAATCGAGTAGATGGGCGTCGTCTATGAACAGTACCCCAGGGTGTATTATCGCTTTTCCCTGATCTACCCATTCCTTTACTTGCCTATCTACTTCCATCCTAACTTCAGGGCTTATCTCCTTTTCCTCCGCTCCTCCAAAGAAGAACGAAAATATCGAAGAACTCCTCCTCTTCGCAACCATTTCATCCAGATCGGCTAAAGTTAAGTTGTAAACGAACTCTTTTTGTTTCTTAACCTTGCCAGTTGGTCTAGGAACTTTTATTCTGGTATCTACTTCGTAGGTCTTACCTTTTGCGCTCTCTATGCTTAAACCCAGAGGCGATACTCTACCGGTTTCCGCATCGATTTGTATTACATATCCCTCTCCTATTCCGGCCTGTATTATTTGATTTGCTACTTCAGACCCGGCCTCTAAAGTTCTTTCCTCCTCGGTAGTTTTTAAGGTAAGTCTTATACCCTCAGGTATTTTTTGATATGGATTGTAGGGATGTGGAGCGGTTAATATCTCCATTTTAGTAATCTCTCCCTCGTAAACTTCTCTTTGCTCATGGATTTCGATGCCTATGCATCTCCTCAAGGCATCAATTAAAACTTCGGTCTTCTTCTTTTCAGCACTGTAAATTTCACTTCCGCTTATGCTAATAAATGGCACGTTTAAACCGAGCTCCCTAGATATCGCTACAGCTAGAGCCGTTTTACCAGTGCCGGGAGGACCTGCAAGTATTATTAGCCTTCCGCTCATCTTACCCTGTTTTATCATCTCAACTACTAATCCAGCTGCCTCCCTCGCCTTTTCCTGTCCTACCATTCCATCTTTTACCTTAACGGCCCTCTTCCTTTCATCTAATCCCATTCCCTTAATGTGAGTATGAGCGCCTACCCTCTCAAACCTCCTAGTAGGCGTAGT
>CAYQTV010000189.1:0-2088 GCA_964420525.1 uncultured Nitrososphaerales archaeon
TAGCCGGAGCTTTAATTATGACCTTTCAAGAAGTCAATCCATTGAGCGGTTTACTATACGGGCTATTAAGCTGGGTTATCGTAGCGATGGGAGGGCTTGGAGGGGTCGTAGGTGTGTTCTTCTCAAGTATCATCCTCGCTATAGCCAAATCTATAGGAATTACCTTTTGGGATCCTAGAGCTAGGGAGATCATCATTTACTTAATATTCATAAATACTACTTTGGGTAAGACCAACGGGTTTGTTCGCGAAGAGGTGATCTTATGGATAAGAAAAGGTTCTTGCCTACATTAGCCTTTTTGATTCCCTTAGCATTATATCCCATTTTTATAGGCTTCAACAACTACTTTTTGAACGTAGGCACGTTCATAGTAATCTACGCGACTATAGTCGCCGCATGGAACATCATCTGTGGATTTGCTGGACAGCTCGACTTAGGAGCCGGGGCTTATATGGGCATGGGGATCTTCGTTACTGGGATTTTGCTTCTATGGTGGAATATTACCCCTTTAATTGGGATTATAGTTGGAGGCCTTGCGGCCGCGGCTTTAGGATTCGTAATAGGGTATCCTACATTTAGATTTGGTGTGAGGGAGGTATGGTATGCTTTATCCTCCTTAGCTTTAGTTTCTATATTGCAGAAGCTCTTCTTAGTTTGGGAGCAGGTAGCTGGGCCTGTTGAAAGAAGGCTTCCCTACTTCTCTGGAGAATGGTACTTAATGAGGTTTTATAACTTCTCAATCTACTACTACATGTCCTTAGCTCTCCTCATTATAACCTTACTCTTAAACGTTAAGATAAGGTACTCTAAGATAGGATACTACCTATTGGCTATTAGAGAAAACGAAGAAGCTGCGGAGATGTTAGGGGTAGACGTGAGGAAGTACAAGCTTTTAGCTTTATTGATTTACAGCTTCATCGTAGGGTTAACCGGAGGAATTTTCGTACTTATAGCCGGATACTATCACCCATCTCTCTTCGATCCCTGGATAAGCATTCAGACAGCTATTTTAGGTATAGTAGGAGGATTAGGGGCCATTTACGGAGCTCCTCTTACGGCTTTAATTATCTTAGGAATTCAGGAGTATCTGAGGTTCACCTTAGGAGGAATTATACAAGGCCTTCACTTGATAGTTTACGCAGTTATCTTAATTTTAGTCGTTCTCTTCAAACCGGAGGGGATATCTGAGGTTTTTCCACTCGATTTATAGAAAGGCCATAGCCTTAAGGAGTAAGTAGTTATACACTAACGAGATAAGCACCAATTATCGCTATTAACGCTCCAACAAACTTCCTGTAAGTAGCCTTCTCCTTGAGAATTCTCTTTCCTATAAATACGGAAAAAATCAGATATAGAAACGATAAAGGAACGGTTCTTTCAGGACCTACCGTTTGTATAGCATATGTGAAAAACCACCATCCAAACGATATAGCGAGTACTCCTCCTAAGCCCATTAAAAACGTAACTCTGAGCTCTCTTCTGGGGTTTTTGTAAACACCATGGATGGTAAAGGGTATTGAGAAGAGGAATAACCAAAATATCCTCCAGAAATTAACCTTTAGATCTGAAGCGATATAACAAGCTAAAGTTAGGAAGTATATGCTAACGCTCCAAAATAAAGCTCCTAAAATAGCCATGGAGAATCCAAATATATCCGTTTGAAGGGGTCTAGAATCTGTAGAGATGAGCCAAATGCTCATGGTTATTAAAATCGTTCCAACTAAAACGGATACCGTTAAACCTATATTTAGCAGTAAACAGTTTATCAAGGCAGAGAAGACTATCGATGTGCTTGCTAAAGGAACTGCGCAAGAAAGCCCTATCCTCCTTATAGTGAATATGTAAAGTAGGTCACTAATTAAAAAGCCCGTTATCGCGCTCAAGAGCGTGAGGATTAAAAATGAGAGCGGAAGGTCGGAAAAAACATCTACTCCATAAAATGAAATAATTAGCGTAAAGGAGATAAAAGACAGGAAGCCTCTAGCTAGGCATCCCTTAAAGCTTCCAGCGTAAACCTCTCCCTTCTTGTATATGAAGGCAGATAGCGTCCAACAAGCGGCCGTTAATAGAGCAGCGGAAATACCTAGG
>CAYQTV010000190.1:0-841 GCA_964420525.1 uncultured Nitrososphaerales archaeon
GGCTTTTTACCTTTCGTAACGCTAACTAAGATGGAGTAAGTGAGATTTTACTATATTGTGGAGATCTTCTACTTCTATCTCCTTGAGCTTGTAGTACTTCGCTTCCGTTGCTCGTACCAAATCTTCGATGTAGTTAGGAGAAAAGCTATCGTGAGACGTATCGATTATGAGCGTCGATGTGCCCACTCTCTTTATCTCATTACCGATTTCGTAAATCTCGTCTCTTATACTCCCTCTTAACGGGACGTTCGCTTTACCATCGGTAATTAGTACGATTAAAGCCTTAAAGCCGCTTCTCTTCCGCTTTTCCAGCTTAACTACCTCTAAGGCCTTAAGCAATCCGGCTGGAAGAGGGGTTTTACCACCGGTAGGTAGCTTCTCGAGGACTCTTACAGCTAGATCTACGTTATTTGTAGGGGGAAGCAGTAGTTCGGCCGAGCTACCTCTGAAAGCTATGAAGGCGACTCTATCTCTATGGATGTAAGCGTCCTGTAGCAAAGCTAAAGCTACGCCCTTAGCTACCTCCATTCTCTTAAGGGCAGCCATAGATCCACTCGCATCTACTACGAGAACAATTAACGAAGATGTCTTCCTATACCTCACCTTTTCCCTAAGATCTTCATTAGCTATTTCAATCGCTTTATCCTTAACTGATTTATTCTTAGAGTGGATAGCTGCGGCTCTTATAGTTGCGTCGAGAGCTATATCCCTTGGCTTATCCCTTGGTAAGGTGCTCGTAACGTAGGCCCCTACTTTATCTAAGGATCTCGCTCTCAATCTCCTACCGCTTCTCATTCCACTTATCCTGTGCTGTCCCTCTACCTCGTTGTCTTTTGATCTA
>CAYQTV010000190.1:851-2073 GCA_964420525.1 uncultured Nitrososphaerales archaeon
CGCTTCCATAACATCCTCCTTTACCACGTTAGTTTTCCCCTTGAAAGCGGCTATCGTTTTAGCCGTTTTAGTAGTGACGATTATGGCTCTATTGCTAACGGAGAATTGAGCGCATATCTCAGCTATCTCATGAAGAAGCGAATCGGCTATCCTTACCTTCGGAAGGAGTTGACGTGCCCTTTCTATCCTCATCCTCAACGCTTCCTGCTCCTTTTCGAACTTCTTAATGAAACCTAGCGGATCTTCTTCGAATTCCTCAACTCTTTTAACTATCTCTACTTGGAGATCGGACTCCGTTATCGGTTGAACCTCTACTTGTAATCCAAATCTATCTAAAAGTTGAGGTCTTAACTCACCCTCTTCAGGGTTCATAGTACCTATTAATATGAAGCGTGCAGGATGCGATACCGATATCCCCTCTCTTTCCACGATATTTACGCCGCTCGCCGCTACATCGAGCAACGTATCCGCTACGTAATCGTCTAATAGGTTAACCTCATCGATATACAAGATGCCTCTATTCGCTTCGGCTAATAGGCCAGGTTCGAGGGCTTTTATACCTTCTCTTATCGCTCTCTCGATATCTAAAGTTCCAGCAACTCTATCGATCGTAGCGTTTAACGGCAGATTTACAATTCTCACCTTTCTCTTGATGAAAGGTAGGTTTTCCCCTTTTACGTATCGTTCGTAACACATATCGCACATCTCAAGCGGATTATCTGGATTGCAGTTGAACGGACATCCCTTAACGACCTTTATCTCAGGCAATAGATCGGCTAAAGCCCTAACCGCTGTGGACTTACCCGTGCCCTTCTGACCGCGGATTAAGAGGCCCCCAATTCTAGGGTTGATAGCGTTAAGCAGTAGTGCTTTTTTCATCTTTTCTTGACCGACTATAGCCGAAAAAGGAAATACGAAACGGATGTGATGGGGCAACTTAAATCACCTCACTTCAACACAGCTTTCCTCAAGGATATCTTCCAATTTAAGGTACTCATCTCTTAACCTCCTTAAAACCTCCTCGTCTGCTTTCCAGTAACCTCTCTTTTCAGCCTCGAGCAATCTATTTATAACCTTTCTAAAAGCCCATGGATTCTCCTTCTTAAACTTCTCAGCTCTTTCTTTATCAAAGACTATTTTGTTAGCTGCATCGTTCCACATCCAATTCCGTATCCCTCCTAACGTAGCAGCTAAGCCCAACATGTACTCCACCCTATCGGCT
>CAYQTV010000191.1:0-2032 GCA_964420525.1 uncultured Nitrososphaerales archaeon
CTCTTTGAGCGCATCTTCTACCTCCGCCATCCCTCCTCCTTTAACAGGAACTTAACTAAGGCAGAAGCATCAATGGCTATCACGGTCCTCTTTCACCAACTTAAGAGCGGTTCCCTTACAAGCCGGCTTCACCTTTTCCAGGAGCTCTACCGCCTCTTCGACCGCCTTCCTTCTCTCCAGCTCCTCAAGCTTGACCAAAATGGCCTTCCTGATTTCCTCTGGCCAGTTTACCAAGCCCTTGTACTCCCTCATCTTCTCCTTAACCCATTGTGGAACCTTAACGCTAACGACGGACATCTAAGTATACCAAATGGTATACCATAATATAGGTATTATTAGGCAAACTATTGTATAAGCTTAACTCGATCGGATAGAACTTCTCTTAGGCGTTTACCGTGAACCTCTAGGTCTGTATGGGCCAGATGAAGGGACGAAGATGGTGAGTAAGATCGAGATTAACTAGAGCGAGTTCATTAGAAACGTTATAAAGGGTAGGATGATAGAAAGGAGGGCGGAGGAGATAAAGGAGGTTTAGGGACGAGCAATAAAGAAGTTGATGTAAGCATAATGGTAAAGTGGTTGTAGAAGAGACTTCAGTACGGCCTTATGACTTAGGGATAAGTACATCGGTAGGAAGTAGAGTCGCACCTAAGCTCATATTCTTGAGGTTTTGAACGTCTCGTAATATGCTCAATCGTAAACTTAGTTAAAAGATTCTTCCGCTCTATAATGCATTACAAAGGGATGAACTTTATTCAAAGAAAATTATGTCACATAAACGAAGGGCTTACTTTAATTCCTAGTAATACTAGAAAGATTATTTAAAATAGTAGTTTCATTTATTGCTAAGTTTGTCCATGGTATTTAAGTTATTTCTCTACGGAAATCCTCAAAGGGATATTTTAGATACCATTTCAAAGACCTTAAATGAGGTCTTCAACATTGTCGGAAAGCCGACTTTAGGAATGGTTGAAGTTCACATCTTCGAAAGCGATAGTGTGTTTAAAAGCCATATTACTACAGAAGCTGAAAAGGCTAATGTGTCTTCGGTAGAAGATCTAGGATTTCCGGTCATCCATCAATGTTGGACCGGAATTCCCAAGATATTCGTTTCAGTTGAAAGGCTATCTAGATACGGTGAAGATCTCCAGAGGGCTATGATCGAACATGAAGCAGGACACGCTATCCTACATGGCTCGCTTGAGCATTACATCGTAAACGTTCCTAATTGGTTCCGGTCGAGCATAGGCGATGAGGATCTCGCTTTAAAGCTCATCTACCTAGCCTCGATAGCCGTTAAGGATTCAGAGGTTACCGAGCTATTAGCTAAAAAGGGCTTTCTCGAAAGCCAGCTTAAGCTTGGGCTATATATGCTTAAGCCCAGCGAAGACGAGCTTATAGCTAAGAAGCTATTAGGAACGAATAGAAGAGCTAAGCTCGTATTTGCTTACAACATGCTTAAACCGATAGCCTTTACATCTCCTTTAAGGAAATACGGAAAGGACGTAGTGGATAAAGCGCTAATGAACTACATCATAACCCTTATGCCGGAGCTAAAGGATCACTTTGAGGCATTGAGCAGCGAGTTAAAGGACCCTTCATTGAATTTTCAAGAAGACCTCCATAGGGCTTTAAAAAGGCTTAAAGACTTCAATAAAACAATCCTGGAAACATAAAATGGCCATCTTGCAGGAAATCCTCAAGCGAGATCCCCTTTATGTATTTAAAACTACGTCAACTTCCATAATCCGTTAAAAAATGGTGTAGGGGATTTACGTCAATCTCACTTCGGAGATCTCGGATAGATCTTGAAGGCTATTCGCCTTTACCTTTCCATCGGAGATCGTATAGAGGACGTCATCGATGAGTAAGCTCCTCTTGATCTCGTACTTCGATCTGAAGTAGTACCCGCTCTTAATTAGCTCTTGATCCTCGAGATGCGTTATCCTCCCCTTAACCCTTATTCCATCTTCAGGAGAAATATGGAAGACGTAAGCTCCTTGAAAAACATATTCTCCATGTATCCATGGAG
>CAYQTV010000192.1:0-2006 GCA_964420525.1 uncultured Nitrososphaerales archaeon
ACCTTAGAACTAGTGGTAGCTCTCCTTCTACGACGTAATCTCTTTCGTGAAATTCCCCCTGTAACAATCTAATAGCTTCTACGTCCGTTCTATATACTAACGGATTTTGCATCTTCATGGCCCCCCATCTCATAGCTACCTCATTAAATGCATAATCTAGTATTAGATCCTTGATTATCATCCCTTTAGGATACCATTTCATATGACCGGCATCGCTCTCTGGACAGTAATCTACTAGCTCGAGCTTCCTCATGTAGTATATATGCTTTGGTTCCTCCTTTAAGGGAGGCTTTCCAACGAGCTCGTTTCTAACGAATACCTTCAACATTTCATATTTTATTCCCTCTTTCTTAAATATAGGACACTTATCCCAGTTTTCCTTATTAACTTCATATTCCTTACCATCAACGTCAACTATGTAGAATTTATGGAACTTTTCCTTAGGAGCAGACAAGGTCCTCTTCTTTTCCTTCCTCTTCTCAAAAATCTTAAACTGCTCAGCTAAAGCATGTCCTTTTAACTTAAGGGAAAAGGACTTAGTCCAGCCGAAGGGAGCTTTCTCAACACTTAACCCGGATTCTGAAAGTACGTCCTTTAACTTAGCTATAAGCTCTCTAGCCTTATAAGGGCTTGCGAGTTGATTGCTTAAGTGAGCGTATGGATAAAGTAGAATACCGGAGGGCTTTATTTGTGAAAATACCTTTTTTACTTCGTCAATTACGTCTTCAAACAAGCTTGGATCGTCTTCCTTTTCTATACATGTAAACATAACTAAGACGTTCTCCATCCTCATAGGTTTGCCTTTTTCAGCCGGTTCTGCTTCATCCACCTCCTTAGAAATAGGAGTAAATTCAAAATAATCACAATGTAGCAGTAAAGTCCTCAACTTCCCCGGTTTAAGGCGATGTTAAAGATAAATATAACGTTATCCCTTTAAGCTGCTGTAGTAACGCGTAATCCTTTCGACGTAAGTTATGAGGGACAGAACAAGTACGACAAGAACCCCTACTTCAACTAAGTTGAAAATGGAGAATACCGATAAGGTTAAAAGCCTTTCACCTCTCTCCCCGATCTCTATACCTTTAGGCCTTTCTCCTAAACTTTCTATTTTAGCTCTAGCGTAACTCACTAATAGGGATAGGGAAAGAGCGCTTAATGCTAAAACAGGATCTGCGTATCCTCCTGCTAAGATTCCCAAGAATATAAACACCTCAGAAATTCTATCTACGTTTGAGTCGATAAAAGCTCCTCTTTTGCTAACCTTTCCCACTGCCCTCGCAACGGAACCATCAATTAAGTCAAATATTCCAGATATGAGGATCAGAAATCCAGCTAGAATCGTAAGTTTTAAGACAAACGAGGAACAGGATAAAAGAGCCGCTATCAGTCCAAACAACGTCCATATCCAGGGAATAGGGATTAACTTAGAGGCGAAAATGCCTACCTTTCTCAAATATGGGTCTACCTTCTCTCTAAACTTATCCATCATTTCCAAACACCAGAAAGAATGCCTAGAATTGAAAAGATCTTAGCAGCTGAGATTGCGGTTATTCCACTATCAAAGGGAGGGCATAACTCGACCACATCGAAGCCTACAATTTCCTTATCCTTCAAGGAATATAGAGCTTTAAAAAGCTCCTTGATACTAAGCCCTCCAGGCTCAGGATTACTTACTCCAGGCGCAAAGGCGGGATCTAAGACATCTAGATCTATTGAGACGTAGATCCTCTTTTTATCCTTAACTTCCTTAACGAACTCCTCTAACCACTTCTCTTTAAATCCCTCTATTATTGTTAAACGTTCTCTAGCATTTTTCCATTCCTCCTCGGAAGCCGCTCTAGCTCCTACGTGCACTATATCAATATCGGTTCTTTTTTCAACCGCTCTTTTTAAGAAGGTAGCGTGGTTAAGCTTCGTATTGTTCAGTTCATCCCTAAAATCTAGATGTGCATCGAATACTATTACAGTGATATCCCTTGGTAAAGCGAGAATGGATCCTAAGGTTA
>CAYQTV010000193.1:0-1970 GCA_964420525.1 uncultured Nitrososphaerales archaeon
GCTGGATTTGGAGCCGTAGCTTGGAACGGTTCTATAGAGCTAGATACTCTAGCTATAAATAGAGCAGGCCTTACCGCTTCGGATGTAAATAGACAAATCGAAATTGCAGTTAAAGAAGCGAAGAAAAGGTACGAGGAATTGAGGCGGCTTATTCCAGAACCAGATTTTAAAGGTAGGAACGTCCTCGTCGTAGACGACGGATTGGCTACAGGCTATACGATGATGCTTGCGTGCAAAGTCGTAAAGGAGAGAGGTGCTTCAAAGGTTATGGTAGGAGTTCCTACCGGAAACCCGAGAGCTTTATCCCTAGTAAGCCCATTTGTAGCCTTCATTGTATGTTTAAACGTAAGGTCCACTCCTATATTCGCCGTTGCAGATGCTTATCAAAATTGGTACGACTTAAGCGATGAGGAAGTTAGGACGTTAATCACAAACTTCCTTAAAAGCAGAGCTTGAAAGGAGTATATACTTTAATACTGTTTTTAAAGAAGGAGAAGAAGGTTTACAAATGGTCGTTACGGCCGGGTTATTACTACTACACCGGTAGCGCTCTAAATAACTTGGAAGCTAGAGTTAAAAGACATTTTAGGAGAGAGAAGAGAAGAAAATGGCACATAGACTACCTTACAACTGATAACGATGTTGAACTAATTGGAGCTGTCTGTGCCGAAACGAACGTTAAGATGGAATGTAAAGTGAATCAGGCTATTTCTAAGTTAGGTGAAGTTGTTGTGGGCTTTGGAAGCTCCGATTGTAAGTTAAAGTGCAAAGGTCATTTATTTAGAACTGAGGAACTTAAGCGCTCAGAAATTTTAAAGGAATATAGGAAACTAGGTTTGAACCCTTACGTAATGGATCAAAGTTCAATTTAATTAGTTTAATGCAGATAACCTCAACCTTTTTATTCTTCAAACATCAATATTTTACGAATGAGCGAAAACGAACTATTAAATAGTGGATTTACAATCGTGGGAGCTTACGACGATAAGATAAGGAGAACGCTTTTTGGAATGGCGAAGGGTAAGGCTTCACAACAAGAGCTAGCTAGAGCAGCTGGGGAGTTGAATAAGCTTCTCTACAGGATATTCGTAGATGAATTGAAACTAGATAAGGGAGATGTCGTTAGGGTAAAAATACCGTACGTTATTAAAGATGGAAAGGTTTTCTGGGATTATCCTCAGCTTTTAATCGAAGTGTATAAGAAGATGGAGGAGGAAGAGTTAAAAAAGGTGGTAGATAAGGTGATTAAGGAAATTGAGGTAGTAATCGTTGAAAGACCCTCCTATATACTAAAACCCAGAACTACTACCTTAACCGGGGAGATAGTATTTGACGTAGTAATCAAAGATAAAAAGGTGGGATCAGTTAGAGCCGTTAAGGAAGGGAATAAATGGAGAATATGGGGAGCTGTCCTAGAGCCGTTTCCTTCGATCTTCGAGGGAGAAGAGATAGAGGTGAGTATGACGGATGAGCTCCGGGCGATCTTTGGAGGATTAATGAAAAGGGGAAAAATGACCGATAAAAAGAAGGCGTTAGAATTCCTGAAGGAGTTAGGGCTTTCTTAGCGTAGCTTTTGCGAGGTTAAGCCTAGATCCCTCCAGTATCGATTTAACTTGTCTTTTAGTTAAGCTATGCATGACCTTGAAGCTTATTCCCTTATTAATGACCTTTACCTCAAGCTCCTTTCCTCCTCCTTCTAACGTGCTTCTTACCCTTTCTATCTTCAAGACATCTCCTTGATCTACTTTGTCATAGTCGGATGCGTTCACGAACGTTAGAGGAAGTATGCCGAAGTTAGCCAAGTTTCCATGATGAATCCTAGCGAAGGATTTGGCTATAACGGCCTTTAAGCCTAAATATCTAGGAGCTATGGCCGCATGCTCTCTACTACTTCCTTGACCGTAATTATAGCCGCCGATTACAAAGCCTCCTTTGTTTTCCTTGGCTCTTTTAGGAAAGCTTTCATCTAC
>CAYQTV010000194.1:0-1967 GCA_964420525.1 uncultured Nitrososphaerales archaeon
TATTAGGGCTTAAATCTTCAAGCCCTATAATTATCCTCTCACTACCATTAATTATAAAATACCCCCCTGGATCTTTAGGATCTTCTCCTAAATCTATAAGCTGCTCTTCACTCATCCCATAAAGGGCACATATTTTAGATTTCACCATTACCGGAAGGTTTCCTATGAAGACCTTTTGCGTATGGTAAGGTAAGTTAGCGTTTTGAGGATCAATTATAGTCATTTCAAGGTATAGAGGAGCTGCGTAGGTTAGGTTCCTAAGCCTTGCTTCCAGTGGATAAACATACGTTTCAGAACCGTCTTGCTCGATAACTCTAGGTCTACCTATCTCTACCTTTCCTAACCTTATCTTATAGTTTCCCAACGGAGTCTCTATTTCTACCTCTCCTACTTCGTCTACTATGCTCTGTATTCCTTTCTCTATAAATTCGTTGTATGAGTTAAGGTGCTGTCTAGCTATACCCTCTCTCTTAAGCATGTCTTCAATTATAGGCCATCCATCGAAGCTTCTCATCCCTCAACCACCAACCTGTAGTAAACCGATTCTCCTGCAGTTTCGCTTTTCCTCGTTATCTTGATTATATCTCCAGGTTTAGCCTTTAATTCAATAACTACTGGATCGGTACTTAAGATATAAGGAAGCTGCTCTGGCTTTACATTATACTTTTGGAGTACTTTCTTAGCTTCCTCCTCGCTTAAAACTTCATGTTTTGGAACATATATATGATCCGTTACTTTAAATGGCTTAGTCAACTATACCACCCCCTATTCATACTTCTATATAATCTACTAAATCTAAAAATCATCTTCCGCATACTCTCCCTTTTATCTTCCTTATTTAAGCTTAACCCTCACTTGACTTAAATATTCCTTCCTTATAAACTGTACTCTTTAAAAGGGTAGATAAAAAGTTAAAACCAAAGACCTCCTTAAAAGCCACAATTATGGAGATTAGGAAAATTCAAGTTATAGGAGGAACGTACGTAGTATCCTTACCTAAGAAATGGGCAAAGGGCCATAGCTTGAAAAGAGGAAGTAAAGTCACTATTGAGATGGGGAGAGAAGGGGCGATAGTAATCTATCCCTTCGAAAAAAAGGAAACGAAAAAGGAAATAGATATCACGTATCCCGTGCCGAGCCCTAAAGAGCTTTATAATGAGATGACCGCTGCTTATCTACTAGGCTTTAATACAATAAGGATTAGGAGCAATGCTAGGATAAGCTACGAAGATAGGGAGGTCATTAAGGACGTTGTTAGAAGGTTTATGGGATTAGAGATAACTGAGGAGGATTCAAAATCCATAACCGTTCAATTCCTATTGGAGGTCGAGACGGTTGAACCTAAAAAAGCGTTTAAGCGCATGCACATGCTTACGAAGGGCATGTTTAAAGATGCAATTACTTCGATATTAGAAAGGGATCCCAGGCTTTCTAAAATTGTAATTGAAAGAGATGATGAAGTTGATAGGTTATACTTCCTATTAGTTAGGCTATTAAGGAGCGTCTCTCTAGATCCATCCCTAGCGGTTAAATTGGGGTTAACGCCTATTGACTGCTTAGATTATAGAGTAGCGGCTAGTTTGTTAGAAACAGTGGGAGATGACGCGGTGGAGATAGCAAAAGTAGGAATTGAAGGGCTAAACGTAAGAGATAAGTCGATACTCAAGGAAATAAGCGGACAGCTTGAGGCTATGCAAGATAAGGCGATTGAAGCTCTTCTATTAAGGAGTAGGAAGGAAGTGGATAAGATCGTAGAATTATACGATAAGGTAGGAGACGCTATTGAGAGATCCGAGAAGATAAATGGAGGTTTCAGATTACATGAGCTCATGAAGGATATCGCTAGATGCTCCATAGATTTGGTGGATTTAGTTATCCCATTTATTAGGGTATAACGGGCCCGCCGGGACTCGAACCCGGGATCTCCGGCTCCGCAGGCCGACGCCTTATCCATGCTAGGCCACGGG
>CAYQTV010000195.1:0-904 GCA_964420525.1 uncultured Nitrososphaerales archaeon
CAAATTTATGATTTAAAGTTAATGAACGTTTCCCTTCATTTATGTTATTGCAGACTGGAAGTCACGCAATTTCGAAGAGAACACTTTAAATTAATATGGGCTGATTGACTTCTGGAGGTCGTTATTCACGGCTTCCTTCACGCCTCTTAACATATGATCCTAGCTAAAGATGATAATAAGATCGTATCGTACTTTTCAGAAAGTCAAGAGTCGTCATTAATTAGTTAGGAGATTAAGGGGTAAATTGGACTGCGTTCAAGTAACCTTGCTTTCGATAAGTTAAACTGGATAGGCTCCACATACCCTACAGTATCTCCCATTAATTGGAACTCCCGCTCCACATTTAGGACACGCCCTCTCTCCATTCTTAGGTTTGGGTATTTCCCCTACAACTTCGAGATAGATCTTAAAGTAATAGGCCTGTTCTTGGCTACTGAGGTTAACTATCTTCGATAATTCTCTAAACTCTTCCGCACTAACTTTAAATATCTCACTTAACTTCGTACTCCCACTCCCCGTTTCTATTGGATGCTTTCCTCTCCAAACTACTTCAGCTGGTAAGAATCTTTCAAAGGCCTTACGCAGTATATACTTTCCATATACCTTTCCATCGAGCTTAGCGACCTTGAGCTCAGCAGGAATTCTTAAAGCTAAGTTTACTATTTTCTTATCGAGGAACGGTTGTAAAACCTTTAAGCCCAGACTTTCTCCTATGGGTTTTGCAGCGAAAAACCATTTTTTCGTGATATCCTCTACCCATCTATCTATTTCTCTAGGTTTGAGATTGAAAAGGAATGAATAGCCCGCGAAAAGCTCATCTCCTCCGTCTCCTGTGATTACGGATTTTGCTCCGAGTTCTCTTAAGTAATTCATTCCGATGTAAATAGTAATATCATTCCTAATT
>CAYQTV010000195.1:914-1964 GCA_964420525.1 uncultured Nitrososphaerales archaeon
CCTAATTTCCATAGGATCAAAGCTTTTAACTACTTTAATTACGTATCTAGCTGCTTCAACAGCTTCATCTGGATTGAAGGTTTTGAGGAAATTAGGGAGATTAAAGAGCTTAGCAATGATCTTAGCGTAATGTACATCAGGCGCTTCTGCTTTCTCGAATTTCACGGTTACCGTTATAGGTCTAAAGTGCTTGCTTAAAAGATAGGCTAAAATGGAGGTATCAAGCCCTCCAGAGAGCAGAAGGGCATCAGCTTTGTAATTCCTTACAACTTCATTGAACGTTAGTAAAATTTCATTTATAAAGGATTTTAGATTAGCTTTCAATTTAGATCAACTTGAATTTCCGGATTTCAAGTGATAAGTAATTACCTTCAACTATCTTCCTACCCTCTAATATTTCAATGCGTCGCTTAAAGCCAGGTCCATAAATCACTAAGGTATGATATTCGCCCCTTTCGCCACAAAGGTCCAATCCCCTACTCTCAAGGTATCTTATAAAATCATTATCAAAGGCCTTCCCAACGAAGCCCTCATCTATAAGATCTCTCCTCACTCTAACAATTATCGCTTTAAAACCGCTATCTAAGAACTCGTTTAGAAGTCTTTCATATTTCTCGTTCCATAAAGGTTCGAAGACCTCTATTCCTATTTCGCTACAAACTCTTTCAACCCACTCCTTATGTTCCCGTAAATTGATATCTCCAAATACTCCACCCTCGACCCCTAACCTCTTCAGCCTCTTAACTACCCTTTTAAATTCCTCTTCATAATCTCTCCAAGAAGCTTTTCCGTAAACTACTGGAATCCCGAGAGCTCTGGCCTGAGCGCTAAGTACTTCCTTGCTTAATCCATGACCTCTGGACCTCCTCCCATCTTCACTAAGCATACTAAACAAGAACTTGATTTCAAGGCTCTTCCTTGAAGCCCTATACAGAGCTAAGCAAGAGTCTTTGCCCCCGCTCCATGAGACGAAGACCTTCATAGCCTTTTCAAATATGGATGGATTATCCACACATATACGTCTTATTGAGCTACTCTGCTTGCTAGGCG
>CAYQTV010000196.1:0-1957 GCA_964420525.1 uncultured Nitrososphaerales archaeon
TTAAAGAGCCCCGCCCCCTTAGTCCGGGCTTGGGTACCCCCGCCCTCTTATCGACATATTATACTAACCACTTTTTAACTTTTTCAAACAAATGTAACTCTACGGATAAAATGAAGTGGATTATTCTACCGCAAGCATAGTTAACGTAGATCTAACCTTCTGCAGTCTCCTTATCTTCCACGTTATTATCTCCTTTAATTTCTCTGCTGATGGAGCTTCAACCTTTACAACCGTATCGTATACGCCATATACCCTATACGCCTCCTTCACTTCAGGAATGCCACGAAGTTCCTTAAGAACCTCTTCCTCTCCACCCGGTTCAACATTTAACAATACGAAGGCTATTGGCATGATCTACACCACTATTCCTTTTACAAGGACAAGTATAAAACTTTTATTAATCTTAAATTATACCCTTAATCTCTCTACTAAATCGTTACTGATAGGGAGAGCTGTTATTTCTGTTATAATGTTAGAGAAATCGTGGTTGTAAACTATTACCTTTGCTTGTACCCTGGAATTAACGTCGGAATATCTAGCAATTATACTTGCCGCTAACTTCAATCCACTAAAATCAACGATACCTCTTACAATAGATAGAGGACCAGGCACGTTCTCTACGATCAATACAAAATCACCCTTCTTACATAATGTCTTTAATCGTTTATTTTCCTCTTCATTTCTTCCTACAATTAATCTCGCTTTATCTCCAATTCTAAATATCCTTCCCACTTTAATTAGCTCTACATCGTTAATACCTATCCTTCCTCCCTTAAATAGGAATAAATCCAATAATCTATCGGAAAATCTCTTATCTGTGAGAAGGCATCCACTAGCGGGCGTAAAATATTCCTTAATTCCATATCTCCTAGCTAACTCAAGTTGCACTTTTCTACCTCTTCCTTTAATTGATAATAAAGCGCTTCTGTCTACTTTTCCCTCCTTCTCAGGAACGGTGGGAGGGAGAAATTTTGCAGATAGAGGCCTTAAAATAAGACCCTTCAAGCCAGATTCTTCCTCTATAATCCTTAAAGCCTTTCTATTTTGAGACATCGGTCTCTGTCCTAATACCTCTCCCGTTGCAATAAAATCTGCTCCTCTTTCTATCATAATCTCTTTAGCCTTCTTTAACATAAGGATTTTACAATCTATACAGGGATTCAACGCTTTTCCATACCCATACTTAGGACGTCTAACGAGGTCTAAGTACTCTTTCCCCAGCTTAACAAGCATTAGCTCACATCCCAATTCCTCAGCTACTCTCTTCAACACATCTCTCTTCTCCTCAATATTATTGAATGGCGTAGCGAAGGATAAAGCGATAACGTCTATATTTTGCATTCTCAGTACTTTAATTGCTAACGTACTATCTAGACCTCCTGAGTATAGTGATATCGCCTTTACCATTTTTCTTAGAACAGCTTCCAATATTGATAATTAAGGATTTCTAAAAATTCAAAACTGGTAAATCGAAAATAGTAACAGAAATTAAAAAAGATTGGCGGGTATAAGTTTAGAAAAAGTTTAATCGAATTCTGGTATCTTCTCCTCTTCTTTCTTACCTTTTTCCTCTTTAGTTACTCCCTTAGCAGCTATTACATCATCTATTCTCAGTATCATTATTGCTGCCTCAGTTGCTGCTTTAATTACTTGCTCCTTCACAGCTAACGGTTCAATTATTTCTTTGTTGAACATGTCGTCTATTTTGTTCTCTAATACATCTACTCCATACCATGTCTTACCTTTTCCATGCTGCGCCCTCAATTCTACCTGCGTATCAATGGGGTCCATACCAGCGTTCTGAGCAAGCGTTAACGGTATGCTCTCCAGCGCTTCAGCAAATGCGAGCGCTGCTAATTGCTCCCTTCCAGATAGAGTCCTAGCCCACTCTCTCAACTTAGAAGCTACTTCGGCCTCTGGAGCTCCTCCTCCAGCTACTATAGCCGGCTTCTCCAGC
>CAYQTV010000197.1:0-1945 GCA_964420525.1 uncultured Nitrososphaerales archaeon
TAAGGAAGCCTCGGTCCGCTTATTTTCATTAAATCGTAAAGAAGGAGTTCAGATAGCTTAAAGGTAACGGGCGTCATGTAATGCGGTATTCCTTTACTCATGTAGAACATAGGGACCATACCTACGTGATCTAGATGAGCATGCGTAACTAAAATAGCGCTGATATCTCTCGGCCTTACATGTACAGGGAATCCTAGCTCCCTTTGCAGTAGTATTCCGTAATCTAACAATATTGATGAATAATCCTTAATCAGGAAACCAGATCTTCCTACTTCCTTCGCTGCACCTAGTACCTTGATTAACATTTATGAAACACTGCCTACGTCACGTTTTTGAAGGAGGAAGTTTTAAACCTTTAGGTGGTAGACATGATAGAAGTATTACCAAGAGGTATTAGATTTGATGGATGTAAGCTGATAGCAGGATTCCATGGCATAGGAGCAACTGGTTATTGGACGGTAAAGTATTTAATTCAGAAGTTAGAGGCGGAGAGAGTAGCCTTTATAGATTCAAACTTTATAGCGCCCATATGCTCTATTATGAACGGTAAGTTAGTTACTCCGCACGAAATATTGAGAAAGGGAGATTTAGCCTTTTTAAAAATAGACGTTCCAGTTTACAAGGAGCACGAAGTGATCTTCTATAGGGAGTTTGCTAAATGGGTAGTTGATGCGGGGTTCGAGGAGGTAGCCTTAGTGGGAGGGCTTGATGCGAGCTTAAAGGTTGATGATACAACCTACAGGATCGCGTACACAAGGAAATTTAAACCTAGAGGAGAGCTTCTAGAGGCTAAGGTATTAGAAGACGAACACGTCATTGTAGGACCTGTCGCTATACTATTAAACTACTTTGAAATGGTAGGTTTTCCGGCTTACGCCATACTAGCATATGCATCTACAGAAAGAGTTGACCCAAGAGCAACGGCCGTAGCCGTTAGCGTTCTTTCACGTATCTACGGATTTGAAATAGATGTAACGCCGTTAATTAAGGGAGCGGAAGCGATAGAAGCGGAGCTGTACAGGAGGTCAGTAAAAGAAGAGAAGAGGGTAGGAGAGTCGATATATACTTAGAGATTGTCGATGAAGTCTAGAATACGAACAGGGCCTTTCCTACTCACTTCTTTTCCTAAATCTTTAAGGATCTTCATCAAATTGTATGAAAAACGTTCCTTTCCTCTCTCAAACACTACCACTATCTCCTTAAAGCTCTCAAGTACCTTTTTGTAACTCTCTATTTCTTCCTCTCCTACTTCATCAAGCTCAACCATCGTATTTTGAGATAGAGGATATACATCGTGTACTTCAATGGGTATAGGGCCGAAATACGGAGATGCTATGAAGAATTTATCTTCTCTTTCTAAGAACTCCCTAAGGTTCCTCCTTATCTTGATAAATAAGGCGGCTTCATATGTTTCTGGAACAAGTAGTATGGCCCTCCTCCCTCTTATCCTTAAAGATCTAACCCTTTCATGATGTCTAACTACCTCAGGCCTATGCCGATCCATTTCATCAAAAAGGAAAATGGCCTTCTCTTTAAACATAGGAGTTCCTTCATCGAGATACTTGAAGTACTTCTTATTTGTAAAAAGCTCTTTAACCGCTTTGTATAAAGCTGGGTGTGATTTAGATTTAATAGAAACGTACTCCCAAAGCCTACCCTCTCTTATGGCGTTCTTTATTGCATTTAATTCAGCCTTGAGAACGTAGAGGTTATGGAGCGCTAAGGCCTTTACCTTCTCATCATCGGTCATTTCTAGTATTTCCCTCAAGCCTTTACTACAAATAGAACAACAACACGGAAGCTCCGTTAATTCCTCTAACCTTTTAACTCCGTAAAAGGTCATATATCGTCCTTCTCTAGCGAAGAGGATGTACGAAGCAGAGTCGAATAGATCGCAACCCATAGCAACCGCTAAGGCCATAGTTAATGGATGACCTGCTCCGAA
>CAYQTV010000198.1:0-1931 GCA_964420525.1 uncultured Nitrososphaerales archaeon
TTATCAACACTTTCTACAGCAGCGGCTATGAGGGCAGCCGTAGCAATATCTGTAGAAGCAGGTATGTACACTTCTCCAACCGTTACGTCATTTTTAGATCTGAGATTTATTTCTATCCTCCCTATTTTCCAATTCTTCTGAAGCTCGTTAAGGTTCATTTCGGGACCAAATAGTCCTTCGGTTTGTCCAAATATAGCTCCAATTACATCAGCTCTCTCTACGATTCCTTGAATTACGAACTTTAGCTTTATCATATATTTAACTAAACCGTTAGTCAACCCTAGCCTACCACCGTATATTGGTATTAAAAGGTTTATTATGATAGTCTCTTAAGGTAGGGAACATACCTAGATAGTTCTTCGAGATGAGTAAAACCTTGCGCCTTTCTCTTCAATACCTTTCTGAATTCAAAGTCTAAGTTTACGCCCATTCCATTAAGCCTTCTCTTAATTCCCTCTTCAAACGCCCTTCCCCTTTTATCGGTATCTATTAGTATCACTATCCTAGAGAAGTCCTTAGCTTTATCTATTAGCTTGACAAATCCTCTACCGTTCCCGGAAAACTCAAATATTTCTCCCTCATAACCGAAGGCTCTTAAAGTTCTAGCATCTCTCATACCTTCTACCACAACTAATACATTTTCATAGTTTAAGCTCCTAATCACATGTGATATCTCATTTGCTATTTCCTCTAGATCCTCTACGTGCATTCTTTCACCTTCTCAAAGTTTTTTTGTACCCCGCCTCTGACGGTTTGGTTCATCGCTGGCCTAAGCCACCTCCCCTACCTCTCAATCGGGGCGCCCAGCTGTAGCGTGGGTGGGTTAACCCCTACCATCATTTCTCCGGAGGGGCCGTCTTCCACGCCTTTATGCTGGGCTACAAAATATTGATAGTAGTCTCTTAAATTCTTTTCTTACGCTTCTCCCAAATTTCCATTAGATATTGTAGATCGAGCTCGAAGAAGGAAGTTGGATTTCTGATGTTAAACGCACTTAGCGTACGTGGGTGTATCTCTCCTAATTTAGCGATTGCCCTTCCGTTAACCATAACTAGAGCACCTCTTCCCTCGAAGATATATGGCTCTTCAAGTCTTTTATAAACTAACTCATCTTCAATGAAGGAGCGAAGAAGCGCCTCTAAATTAGATTTCGCCTCCGTATAGTTAGCTGTAGGATGGGAAGATACGGCGGCAAAGTGCTCTTTCTCTGCAATTCTACATTCTGACCTCTCATCTCTCGTAAATATCTCCCCAATTTCAAAGAATTTATGTGGTTGTGGTTCGTGAACGTTGTAAGAGATCGTTAAAAGAAGGCCGGGAAGTAACATGTCCCTTAAGTACTCATGTTCAATGCTCTTGGTAGATTCTACTCGTATTCCTTCCTCCGGGTCTCTTCCTAGCTTCGTGTATAGAACTTCCTTGGATAAAAGGATGAAATTCATTACTTCGGTAAATCCAAGACCTATCGCTACGTCTCTTACCTTTTCGTAAAATACGGAACTATCCAGATGCCTACCTTCCGAATATGGGAAGTTGAATAAAGGCTGCAATCTATGATAGCCATAACCATAGCCTACTTCCTCTACTAAATCTACTTCATGTAATATATCTATTCTGTACCTAGGTATTTCTACCTTAAGCTTTCCATCCTCTCTATGAACGTTAAACCTGCATCTTCTCAAGGCATCTTCAATTTCCTCGTCTGTTAAATTCATACCTAATAGCTCCCTTGCCAAATTAGGGTCCAACTCCTTGACAATAGGGTCTAACGGCGGGAACTCTTTTCTTTTGTTCTTGTACACTATCGTAATCGTTTCGATCTTTCCTCCAGCATCGGCTAAAGCTTCTGCTAATATAGCTGCTGCGTCCTCCAAGACCTTCTCATCAGTTCCAGTTAAATCAATTAACATATCCCTAGTTCTCTCAGTTAC
>CAYQTV010000199.1:0-319 GCA_964420525.1 uncultured Nitrososphaerales archaeon
GGAGGATACTCTATTTTTTCTAAATAAATCGTGCTTTCCACGAGCACTTCGTAGTAATCCCCGTCAAATTCTATCACGTTCCCTTTTTCGCTCACGAGTTCCCTTACTTCGTAGAGCTCCTCGTAAGAGATGCTAGTGTAGTATATACCTCCGTACCTCTTCGCGTTGTTGATCACCTCTTTGAGGGATGGATAGGCTTCCAGATCCGTTTCGCTCATCTTAAAACATTTCTCGGGAACGTAATTCAGCTTTCTCGCGCCTACCGCCTTTATCAAATAGATCTTGTAGTAGTCGTCTTCTACCCTTACGTAGAAGTAGT
>CAYQTV010000199.1:329-1912 GCA_964420525.1 uncultured Nitrososphaerales archaeon
GAAGAGGTTGTCTCCGGGTTTGGTATAAGCAATGCCGATCTCTTCTATTTTAAAGAGTTCATCCAAGTTAATATCTACCTTCGCTCTTGGATTTGCGTAGTTTATAGCTTTTTTAATGGATGGGTAGTAATCCAGTACATCGGTTAAATCTGCGTACCTTTCAGGAAGCTGTATCTTCTCGACGTGTATGGCTTTAGAGTGATAATGCACGTAAGCTCCCCAGCTCAAGAAGGCAATGAAAACAACAAAAACGGCGACAAAAGCTGTGGAGATTGCTCTCAACATAAAGATGTGAGGGGTATCCTTGAAAGTCGTTAGAACTGCGAGAAGAATTAGAAGGAGAGGGAACAGAAGTAGAAACAATGGTTGAAGGGAAAAGAGGCCGATAAAAGTTAGGAGAACGGCAATTGAGGTAACAAAACCCTTCAGGGCGAGAGGAAAAGACCTCTTACAAGCGTACAGTCCAACCGCTATAAGGATGGAACAGACGAACAGGGCAAAGTATAGCTGTGAGGACCCCTCAAGGCGGAGGAAGCTACTTGCTAAAAAACCCAAATAAAAGCTAATTGGAACTGATATAATGCCCAGCACGATAAATAGTGCGTAGATGCTCTTTCCTGATTTCTGCATTTTATCACCTATGTCGATTTAATTTATCAAACATCTAACTCTATTTAAGGTATAAAAATAGGTTTTGGCTAAATTCACTCTGATAACGATTAAGTGCTGTATTATTTCATCTTTCACTTTGCGTTCTGTATTAGCCTATATCTCATACCCACAGGAGTTACAACTTTAAGCATACCACATTACTCAGCTTTATCGGTTTCTCGTACTTACATCCTAATCATATTCGATGATCTTCCACCTCGAACTTAAGCCGATACTTCTTCAGTTCTACGAGCCTAATGTTATCAGAATCGTAGATCTCGGACGCTTGGTTGTTATGAAGAGGAAATAGTAATTTACGATTATTCGGATTTCAAGGGGGAAATGCTTTAAAAAGGTGAAAGATCTTCACAGTTTAATTTGAGGGTATGTAATTCCTGCGGAAGAGAAGGTGTCAAAAGGGATCCTGCCTTCCTTTTAAGTATATCGGAAGATGTGTTTATGCTTTATAAACCTAAATAGACATTATACTACCAACATACTTTCCGATCTGCTGTGAAAGATGAGGCTTCTAGCCCGTGAGGGGTGTGATAGGCTATGGTAGATGTAACTTGGGATATAATAAAGGCTGGAGTTATAATAGTAGCAGGAACTTACGCTTTAGGATTGTTGTTTCTAGCTTTCATCGGTCTTTCAGCTATAGCGTTCGCGGCAATAATCTTAGGAGTTATAAAGTTGGCAGAGGGGATAAAACATGTTGCTAAACGCATCTCAAATAGAAGTGCTAGACAAAGGTGAGATGAATGGGTATTGTATATCTGACCTCCTCCCCGCCTTAAGAGGCGAGAGTTCCCGCAGGGAACTCTAATCCAACTGCTTTTAGCTAGTTTTCTCTAACTTTTCCTTTTACTTTATTAAAACCCGTTTCCCGAGATATACTAACAATTTCCTGAAATTCGCTTTCTGATAATTTT
>CAYQTV010000200.1:0-1897 GCA_964420525.1 uncultured Nitrososphaerales archaeon
GGTTTAGTGAGGTGTGCGGGTATAGTGCCGATTATCGCATAGGATATCATGTAGCTCCCGAAATAGCAAGAATTCCAACACTAACTATATCATAACGCTGCAAAAGCTACATGAGGACTTTTTCATCTAATCACCTTAATGCTAACATGGACTACTTCCCCTGAATGTTTATCTTTCCTGTAGACCAGACATTCTCCGGCCTGAGTTTTCTATAGCACCCTCCTTCAGCGCTTCTTTGACCACTCCCTTAAACTCTCCTCAAACTTCCTATGAGTTCCATCTAGCTTCTACTACGCCCTTTGTTGGAGAGATAAGCGTTAGATCCTCTGCTCTAAGCCTCTCTTTAACCTTAGGCCAAATCCTTAATATCTTACTCCAATCTTCCAGATCCTCGGAGATCACGATCTCTATGCCGTTTTGTGCAATTAACGCCGCATGTAGCGAATCGTATGTAACTTTCGATAGTACCGCTATTTCCCTGGCGTAGTTGAAGGTCTCTCTGTTCAGCTCTAGCATGGTTAGTGGTAAATCTAGGTAGGAGCTTACAGCCTCGTACGCTGCTTCAACATCGATCTCTGATAGCGCTCCAAAAAGTTCAAAAAGTACTAGGTGTGAGCCATAACCAATGAGCTCCTTTGATACGAGCATCTCCAACACGTCGTAGCATTTCTTATAAAAATCTGGATGTTTTAAAGCTACATAGATGAATATGTTAGTATCAATGTAAACCCGTTTCTTTTTCAAGAGATCTCTCAACAAGCTTCACCGCATCAACTCTTTTAGGCCCGCCGAGAAGCCTATCGGCGATGCTGGAGAGCCTCTTTAGAGCATTAGAGGCCCTGATAGGCTCCATGACGATCTTTCCGTTAACAACTCTAATGAGAAGTCTATCTCCAATACCTATTCCGAGAACCTCCCTGACCTCCTTAGGAATAGTAACTTGGAACTTTCGAGTAACTACAACCTCGGCCACGGTTAACCCTACAGTACTACGGTAGTACCATGAATTTAAGTTTTACTTATCCATTCCTTAAATCCCCCTTTGCGTCTTTAACGTCGTTTTACAGCTATGGCTTCTCTTCTGCCAATTACAGCTAGGTCTCTTTTCCTCGTTAGGCTTTCTCGCTATTATGGATTTAGTATTTCGGAGAATCGGCTCTCTCGAAAAAATCCGCGTAGATTAAGAATGGTCGACACCTGTGATTGCAGAAGAAGTTAACAGGTAAAGGGAGATAGACGCCTAAGAAAAAGAGCTGATGGATTTGT
Source organism: uncultured Nitrososphaerales archaeon (assembly GCA_964420525.1). Classification (GTDB taxonomy): domain Archaea; phylum Thermoproteota; class Nitrososphaeria; order Conexivisphaerales; family CALBHZ01; genus CALBHZ01. The sequence continues at coordinate 1,267 of CAYQTV010000200.1, forward strand.
TGAAGGTTCTCAAGGAGGGGACAGCGGAAAGTCAGCTGGTGGAGAGGAGCTAAGACATTGCCGAGAAGCGAGGAGCTAGCATCGCTGTTTCCGATGCATCTCCTCCCGTAACTCTTAAATATGCGGGAGTGATGGAGGAGCTCAATTTCTACTAAAAATAGTAGCTCTACCGAGTGTACGCAAGCTCGTGTTAAAGAAACACTTTTCAGAGCTCAAGCTTTATAAACGACGAAGAGGCCTGTAATGCAAAGCTCGTTCCTATGCTGAAGACTATTGTCAGAGAGGATGAGGAACACTAGCCTTGAAGGAAAGCGATCTGCTAATAATGGGCGATCTCAAGGGCAAAAAATGGCGAGAACCAGCTAGGAAATCGTGGACACGATAGGTCTCCTAAAAGCTATGGGGCTAAAAGGCATGGTAGGAGAAGCCGCACCATTCATAGAGAGACTTAAAGAGAAGGATTCTACCTCGGTAAAGACTTCGTAGACAAACTATTAAGTGATGCAGGAGATGCACGGAATAAAACGTTAAAGGGATGTTATTACGCTTACTTTCCGAAAACATTAGAATTACACAAGTATGTAACAGGAGCGATTTTTAGGTAAAATGTCTTTAACAATCAAGGATTATT
>CAYQTV010000201.1:0-1892 GCA_964420525.1 uncultured Nitrososphaerales archaeon
GCTGGAGAAGCCGGCTATAGTAGCTGGAGGAGGAGCTCCAGAGGCCGAAGTAGCTAAGAGGCTGAGGGAATGGGCTGAATCCCTGCCAGGAAGAGAACAGTTAGCCGTGTCCAAGTTTGCCGAAGCGCTAGAGACGATTCCCTCAACCTTAGCTGAAAACGCCGGTATGGACCCATTGGATACACAGGTAGAGCTAAGCGCTGCACATGGACAAGGCAAGATATGGGCCGGTATAGATGTAATGAATAATAAGATAGGAGATCTCTACGAGAAGGAAGTCTTCGAACCTCTATCAGTCAAGGAACAGGTAATAAAGGCAGCAACTGAAGCAGCGAGTATGATACTGAGGATAGATGACGTAATAGCTGCAACTAAACTAAAGGAGAAAGAAGAGAAGAAGCCCTCTACTAGCGAGTAAAAATTATTCTTTACTTAAATTTTTTATTAAAAACGAAACTTTCCTCCCTATTATTTTTTATGTAAAAATAAAAGCTTAAATGGGAAATAGTTCTAAATTTAGCTTAGATTTGTGGAATAAAGTGGAAAAATGGTTTTCTAGAAGAAAAGCAGGCCTATCGGTAGTGAGGTTAATGGTTGAGTATGGAATAAGAATAGATGAATCGGGTAGATACTACATCGGAGATATAGAACTTACGGATAACGCCATTGCTAGGGCAGCAGGAGTTGATAGAAGGGTAGTAAGAGAAACAGCTAAGTTCCTCCTTTCAAATCCAGAGCTCAAATCTATATTCCTAAGGCTTAAACCTGCTGGTCCTAGCTTGGTGGATGTCGCCCCTCAACTAGGCTTTACTGTAATTAAATTATACGCAGATCCCCATAGCCCAGGTATAATAGCCTCCGTTTCCTCCATTTTAGCTGAGTATGGGTTAGTTATAAGGCAAGCTTTAGCCGATGACCCGGATCTTTACCCTAACCCCGCTCTAACAATAGTAGTGGAGGGAAAAATTCCAGCACGGGCATTGGAAAAGCTACAAGGCTTGAGATGCATAAGATCTTTTTCAATAATTACATCGCCTTAAGGATTATACTTATATTCTAGGAGCTATATCTACTGTTGCGATTTGAAGCTAGGCGTTTCCCTCCTTACTACTACCCTATTTGCAACTGGTATAAGCTTAATTCTCTACACATTTCATTACATCGAAGTCATCGCAGCTATAGGCCTTATTCTATCTTTGGATGGAATGGTAACCATATTGTACTCCATCTTTTCCAAATACGCATATCCACGTTTGTACGTTTTCTCATGGGGGGCAATTGTTACAGCTATAGGCCTTTTCCTGGCATCGACTCATTACGTTAGCTTCTCTCAAAGCCTCCCTTTATTTATCGGAATTATTTTAATTATACTAGGAGTGGTTGTAATCGTGAATGAAGTAGCGAAGATACGCTAAGGGGAATTTTAAGATGATAGAGGAATGGGTATGGATGAAGAAGGCCGAGGAGAGAATTGTTGAAGCCTTAAAACAAGGTCTTAAAAACATGTGGGAAGAGGAGCAAGCTCAACACTTGAGGGAAGAAGGAGTTTACTATCCTAGTGTTATAGGAGCCTGTCTCAGGAAACAGTACTATATATACACCATCGGGGAAAAACCCTCTCCTGAAAAGCTAGCTATTTTCGCAACAGGTAGAGGAGTTCACAAAGCTGTGGCTGAGGCCTTAAACGCCTCCGGTATAGTTAAGGTAGAGCAGGAGGAGGTAGGGACGTCACTTAAGATATCGGAAAATATAACGTTAAAGGGAAGAATCGATATCTTGGTGGTTGAGATAGATGGGAATAAGAGCATTGTTGAAGTAAAAAGCACAAGTAAAATACCTGAAAATCCACATGAAAACCATCTTTTACAAATACAAGCTTATTTACATGCTAC
>CAYQTV010000202.1:0-1892 GCA_964420525.1 uncultured Nitrososphaerales archaeon
ATCTATTGCTATCTTAATTTCTCTTCGTAGTCCTACATCAATACGCGATAACATTTCTGCTATTAATGAAGAGAATAAATTCAAAAACCATTTTAACTTATCAACCCTAAAAGAGCTCACCTTAAGTCTTAATGCATCTTTATCCTTTATTCTCAATAAGAAAGCTGATAAGGAACGTAGATCATGTATCGAAAGAATATATACTTTAATCCTTCTCATAGTGAGCTCCCTAATCAACTCTTTTATTAATCTGCTTCCACCAAATGTAGGATTCTTAATTTCATCCTGAGATCCTCTAGTTACTACAAGAATACGTTTAAGAGGAAGATGTTTACTTGTAAAGCCCTCTTTCATAACTTTTCCTGCTGATCTCATCGATAAGGTAATGTGCAAGGTATCTCAATGCTTTACGTAGGGCTTCATGTCGTGGAATACTAGTCTTTACTACAAGGAATGGAACTTGTGTTAAGGAACGGATGCGGATTCTCGATATGTGTCCATAAACGCGTAAAGGTAGTAATTTACTTAAAGGTTCTCCGAATGCTTCACCATGATCCGACGTTACTACGATTTTACCCGGTAGTACTTCAGTAAGCTTCTTCACGTAATAAAGAACCTTTATAAGGTTTGAAGTATATGCTCGAATCACTTCATGAGTATTTCTACGCATGTACGCTCCTAGCTTTGGAGCATTTCCTAAGTGTAAACATCCCAGCCTCACAATTGATTTAATGAGCGCAGCTAATACAGTTGCTTTTTCAATATTCCTATTTTTTTCAGGAATCATGTAGAGCATATTCTTATTCCACCATTCCCTACCCAAGGCATTAATGTGAGCATACTTTTCGTCCAGGTATGGATAATGAGGCTGTAAGAACCATATGATCATTCTCTTATTGGGATATCTTATGAAAGTTCTTAATGCTACACGATACACATCTTCAGGTTTTACGGTACCTAAAGTTCCATCCCAATACCGCTTCCATACAGGTACATAATTGTAGAATACTTTGTGAAGTTTCCTTTGACCTACTGCCTTATCTATCATGGGATTAGAATTAACGAATATAACATCGTTAATTTTCTTTAAAACATTTGCATTATTTATATTCCTAATCCAGAATTCTCCTGTCATAGAAGCTGTTGATTCGATACATTCGAACCTGTAACGTCTCAGGGCTTTAGAGAGATATTTAGAATAAACCAGTTTGAATACGTCATACCGGCATGCGTCTAATATTATGAGGTGATCCCAGTCAAGGCTTAGCACATTAACCCCTCTATTGGGGCCGAACAAGAGACTCGTTATAGCATCCATTACTCTGTCGTAGATCCTAATGGCTCACCACCTCCTTCATCAACTTAAAGCCGTCAACAACGCCCTTAATCATCGATTTTATTATTTTACGTTTGTTATCAGCAACGTCCCTAAGAACTACAACCGCGTAATATACCGCTATTATCAGAGACCCTAACAACGCCACGAATCTCTGTATTGTATTCTTACTCCATGTCGTATGGAACAATATGCGGTTTCTAACGGCGTAGTAAGCTCTAAGAGGGCTTTTTAAGTGGAGTGCTGATGCTTTGCTTTGATCTGGCAATGGGATGTCATGCCATACTTTTGCTGTTGGTATGACCATCACCTTATATCCAGCTTTTCTCGCTCGCTGACAGAAGTCTCCTTCATCATAGTGTATTGGGAATAACTTCGAATTAAAGAGCCCGACTTTTCCAAATACTTCTCTTCGAACCATGAACGCGTTTGGGAAGTCTTCAGATTCGAAAGGCTCCTTGAATTCATTGTTATCTACTGTATGAAAATCTATGAATTTAGTTATCGTAGTCCAGTAGCTTCGTTTTACACCAGCACACCATATTCTCTTTGGATC
>CAYQTV010000203.1:0-1880 GCA_964420525.1 uncultured Nitrososphaerales archaeon
CGTGTATTCTCCATAAGGTCCTTCCATTTCCCTAACCTTCGGAAGTATCACTCCTTCCATAACTATTTCAGCATCGGCAGGGACTAAGAGATCGGAGTTCTCAGCTTTTACCAATTGAATTGGATGATCTATCAGCGCTCCAGCGAAAGCGTATTCGTTCTGTCCTAGAGGAAGACCGGTAGATGCAGCTATACCTACGACTGGATGATACCCAATTACTATTGCTATATCTAAAGGCTTTCCTAGCTCTTCAGCTCTCTTGTAGAAGTGCCATAGATGTCTAGGCTCCATCATAATACCGAGCTTATTCTTCCCTTTCAATAAGAACCTATGATAGGATAGATTTTGAACGCCCGTTTCAGGATGCCTAGCTACTACGAACCCTCCGGTAATGTAGGGACCTGCATCCTTTTCATGCATTATTGGAATTGGATACTTCGTCAAATCTACCTCATTTTCCTCTATAATTACTTCTTTACAAGGTCCAGTATCTACTATTTTAGGCTCGATTTCCCTCTTCATCCTTTCGGCTATAGTTCTATCTATCTCCTCTCTCTTCGCATCTGGAGGCAACCCCAAAGCTAAAGCCAGCCTTCTCCTAGTCGATAAGACGTTGACGAGAACAGGGATATCGTACCCCTTTACGTTTTCGAATAGTATTGCGGGTCCTCTTTCAGCCTGTGTTTTCATATGTATTGCAGCTATCTCGTACTTCGTGCTAACTTCCTTCTTCTCCCTTTTCAGCTCTCCATGTTCCTCGAGAACCTTCAAATAATGTCTAAAGGTAGAGGGGCTTTCTTCATACATAAAATCGAATTACTTAAGATGGTATTTAAGGCTTTTTATCCACAAATCGCGTCGTAATAAGAATTCGACAATTTTAAAAAATAAAGCGTAAATCTTAAAAAATTCCGCTTTTTAACGGTTATTGAGAAGATTTGCCTTCCCAGTATTTACGATGGGCTTCTTGAACGGCGTTTATGATATGAACGTATCCAGTACACATGCAATAGTTTCCGTGCAATAGCCTCCTTATCTGCTCCCTAGTTAGCTTTGGATACTTCCTTATTATGTAGTAGGTCATCATCAACATTCCAGGCGTACAGTATCCACATTGTAAGGCGAAGTTGTTTCTAAAAGCTTCTTGCTCAATGCTCAACTCCTCTCCTTTAGCCAGTCCTTCAACCGTTAGTATTTCGGCACCATCTGCTTGTACGGCGAATATCTGACAGGACTTAACCGGCCTACCGTTCATTATCACCGTACAAGCCCCACAGTGTCCGGTATCGCATCCTATATGCGTTCCTTTAAGCTTCGCTACATCTCTTATGAAGTGTACTAGCAGAAGCCTAGGTTCTACATCGGCTGTATACTTCTTTCCATTTATGGTAATTGTAACGACAACCATTCACGGTTCACCTCCTATACAGATCTAAAATTAACCTCTTCAATATTACCTTTGTTACCTCTCTCCTATACTCGGATGTACCGTGAACGTCGGTCGGAGGTTCTAGTTCTTTCACTGCCTCGTCTATAGCTGAGCTTAACTTTCCCTCTTCAATAACCCCTCCTTTTACTCTATCTTCCAAAGCCTTAAGCCTAATAGGTTTAGGACCTACTCCTCCTACGGCTACCTTAATATCCTCTACCTTACCGTTACCTACCTTTAGTAGAACGGCGGCATTTACTACCGCTAAATCGCCTTCTCTCCTAGCGAACTTGGTAAATCCAGCTTTTCCATTATAGGGAGGTATTATAACTTCCTCCAAAATTTCATTTTCCTCTATACTCGTAGTGAACGGTCCTAAAATGAAATCCTCAACTGGAACGGTCCTTCTACCCTCCTTCCCCCTAATTACAACTTCAGAGTTCAGAACTAT
>CAYQTV010000204.1:0-1860 GCA_964420525.1 uncultured Nitrososphaerales archaeon
ATCTACTATTGACCAAGCGGTCAAGGACGCTAGAATTATATCTATTATTTATGTAATATTTGATGGTGGAAAAATTGGATATAGATAAGGAGTTTGAAGCTATATCCCATCCGTTGAGGATAAAGATTTTGGAAATATTATCTAAAAAGCCGTTAAGGTTTTCAGAGCTGAAAAGAGAGCTGGGAATAGAGAGCAGCGGCAAGCTGGACTTCCATATAAGTAAATTAGGAGGATTAGTTGAAGTAAATAGTGAAGGAAAATATGCCTTAACGAGGGAGGGATACGCTGCTCTTCAAGCTATAGAGGCTATTAGGAGATATGGATGGCAAAGGAGAGCTTACTACCTCAACCTACTAGCTTACTTAGTAGCGAACGCTTACGCCGCTCTCTCCAATTTAAATCTATGGTTAACCTTAATTTTGCCTATAACGAGCGCATGGATAGCCTTTTATAGCTATTGGGCTATCGTGAAAAGGGGGATATTTAGGGCTTTTTAACTTCATTAATTTTATAGATAAGGAATATAAGAGGTCGGAGGTTAATTTAATACAGGTTGGTTAAAATCGACTTAAGGAAAGCGAGGTACGCACAGATATTAATTTCGAGAAAGGCGATCGAAGAGGATTCCTTTAACCATCCCATTAGGTACGTTGGAGGAGTAGATGTAGCCTTTAAGTCCAATTACTCAATAGGGGCGGCCGTAGTTTTAAGCTACGACGATTTAAGGGTTTTAGAGAAGGCGTTTTACGTTTCGGAAGTTAAGGTTCCGTATATACCTACGTACTTAGCCTTTAGGGAGATAAGGGCTATGATTGGAGCCGTAAATAGGCTTTCGATTAAGCCCGACATAGTTTTAGTCGATGCTCACGGTAAATGCCATCCTAGGAGAGCTGGAGAAGCTACTCATTTAGGGGTCGTACTAGATATACCTACTATTGGAGTTGCTAAATCTCACTTAACTGGAAAAGAGAGGGAGGATGGATACATAGTTGATAACGATGGAGAGGTATTAGGTTATCATCTCATGCCAAACGTATACGTTAGCGTTGGCCATAGGGTTTCGTTAAAAACGGCAATTGAGATCGTTAAGAAGTTAACCGTGTATGGGGTGCCTGAGCCTACTAGGCAAGCCCATATATATGCAAATGAGGTAAAGAGCAAATTAAGTAAAATCTTGAGTAAAGGAAGGAACGCCAGGCTTTAGCAAAATGTAAGCATAAAGTAAGAATTTTTATATACTACCTTTTTGTATAAGAAATTTATGGGTAGGTATGTTACCGTTTCAGCTAAGGTACCTAACGAGCTTAGGGAGAAAGCTAAGAAGTTTAACATCAACGTTAATCGGTTAATTAGGAAAGCTCTTGAGGATGAGGTCCGTCGTAAAGAGGAGGAAGAGTTGAGGAAGATGGCTAATGAAGTAAGCGAAATACTCAAGAAGATATCCAGTGAAGAGATCACGAAGTTAATTCGTGAGACGAGATATGAAAGGTAGGTATTTATTCGATGCGAGTAGCCTTCTAAACATAACGAGAGAGCTGGGAGAGAAGGTTATCGATGTAGTAAAGAACAACTTTACGATATCTCTCGCGTATTATGAAATTGGGAATGCCCTTTGGAAGGAATGTAGATTATTCGGGAAATTGGATCTAAATTCAGCGACGAAGACCTTAAGGTTCATGTTCTCAATGTTCTCTAAGATGACGGTAATAGGGATAGAGGAAGGAGGCTTGGGAAACTCGATACTGACTAACGCCTTCAAATACAACATCACTTACTACGATGCCTCGTACTTAAGCGTAGCTAAGAAGTTGGATGCGATTTTAGTCAGCGATGATAAAGAGTTGATTAAGATAGCTAAAA
>CAYQTV010000205.1:0-258 GCA_964420525.1 uncultured Nitrososphaerales archaeon
GGCTGGAATGTCGGCGAAAGAGAAGGCATCTCCTTGAAGCACCCGGCGAAGTTCATCCTTGTGGGCACTATGAATCCGGAGGAAGGAGAGCTCAGACCACAACTCCTAGATAGGTTCTCTATAAGCGTAAGGATCAATACTTTGAGGGATCCTGAACTTAGGAAGGAGATTGTGAAGAGAAACCTGGAGTTTGAAAGAAACCCAGAGGAATTTTGTAAAGCTTGGCAACCCCAAGAAGAGGAGATCAGAGAAAGTATC
>CAYQTV010000205.1:268-1832 GCA_964420525.1 uncultured Nitrososphaerales archaeon
CATCAGAGCACGTGCAATGTTAAGCGACGTTAAGGTACCGGAGCATCTCCTCGATCTTGTGGTTCAAGTCTGTAGTGAACTGGAAGTCGATGGTTATAGACCTGATATAGTCGCCATCAAGACGGCAAAAGCCTTAGCAGCTCTCAAAAATAGAACAGTCGTAGATATAAGCGATATAAAATTCGGCCTGAGTCTCGCCCTTGCTCATCGGACACGTGCAGGAGGCTTAAAGCCTCCACCGTCTCTTAGCGAAATAGAAGAAGCCCTCTTTAAAGGAAAAACGCCAGCTGAGAAGGTCGTGACTGAGAGAAAGGAGAGAAGAGTTGATAAAAGAAGCTATAGACTGCCTCCCTTCATAACCTTTTTTCGCTAGACGTTTAAAGGAGATAGATTATGGAGCAAGTTTAGGGAAGAAGGGAAAGCCTCGTATATGGTTAGGATTAGCACTTAATATCTTGTTTATAGCCCTTCTGATAGGTCTTCTTTTTTATGACTATAGGCTTGCACTCCTTGCTTTGCTGATATACGCCTTACTAAGTATGTTTAGAGAAAGGAGGAGAATCTACGAAAGTGGTCACATACTAATGAATTTAAGAACCGGTATCCTTGTATCCTTTGATAAGTCTATTAAGACTCTCAGAGAGAAAAGGCCAGAAATAGAAAAAGGCTTCAAAGCTTTCCCTAAGTTCGTGTTATTCTCACATTTAATAGAGCTGGGCATGCGTTTAAAGAGCTTGTCCGCGAAGAAGATGGGAAGGAGAAAAGCTATTCGAGCACCATCTAGAGAACTTGGCTTCAAAATACCTAGGAAGAGGACTATGATACCTATTTCCTGGTCAGCTACCTTGAGACAACTGGTAAAGCGCGGAGGAAGAAGGATAACTTGGGATGATATTAGAGAGAAGCTTTACGAGGGGAAAGGCAGGCTTTCCTTAATAGTTATACTCGATTCTAGTGCATCTATGATATATTCTATTAGACAACTCCACCTCGCACTTAGCGCCATTAGGAGAAAGGTTCTAATGCATCGAGACAGGATCTCGCTTATTTCTTGTAAGGGATTTGGTGCTGCTCTCGTACTACATCCAACCCCCAGTGTTAATCTTTTCCTTCAAAAGCTCCGTATGGTCGGATTAAGCGACTACACTCCGTTAGCCTCCGGGATGTATTTAGGATATAAACTAGCGTTACGTGAGCGCCGACAGGGATACGTTCCCCTGATAGTCATTATAAGCGACGGGAACGTTAACGTAGGGCTGGATATCCCCTTACCAGAGAATGTTAGGGTACACTATTATGAAAAAGCTGTTGCAGACGCTCTTTCCGTCTCGAAATTAATCGCTAAGGAAAAGATACCTACGGTAGTCATAAACACTAGACATAGGGACGACTTTAGCCAAGGAGGGATCTTTACGGGTACGGAGCTCATGTTAAGTATAGCGAAAATAACAGAAGGAATGTACATAGCCATAAAGGGCTAGATTACGTGAAACCTGTTCTCTAGATCTTTTGCGGTTATTATTTATGGAGATCCTTAGGTAACTCATCATTACGGGACAGCCTC
>CAYQTV010000206.1:0-1830 GCA_964420525.1 uncultured Nitrososphaerales archaeon
TAATAATTCAGATGAGGAGAAAGCTCCTCGAAGTAGGGGAAATAGATCCGGGAATCCAGGAAGCCTTAACTAACTTCTACAGATACGGAAACTCCTTTGGTAGACCGCCTAGAGAAAGGCCGTTCTGGACTAAAAAGCTTGATTTTAAGATAAAGGATGCAAGAAGAGAAAAGGTAGAGTACCTATGGTATGTTGGAGATTACGCCTCTTATCATCCAGCCCTTCAGGACATAACGAGAACTACCGCAAGAATATTCAAGGCTTTAGGGCTAGATTTCGGAATACTTTATGAAGCCGAGCAGAATGCAGGAAACGATGTCAGAAGGATAGGAGAAGAAGGCCTCTTTGAAATGTTGGTAGAGAAGAATAAGTCCACTCTAGCAAGGGCGAAGTTCAGCAAGATAATTACTACCGACCCTCATACGTATAACGCCTTGAAGAACGATTATCCATCTTATGGAGCTTCTTATCCCGTATACCATTACGTAGAGATCTTAAACAAGTTAATCGATCCATCTAAAATCGTTAAGAAGTTGAATTACAAAGTTACATATCACGATCCCTGTTATCTAGGAAGGTACAACGGACAGTACGACGCTCCTAGAGAGCTTTTGAAGAAGTTAGGGGTGGAGGTATTGGAGATGAAGAGGAACAGAGAGCTAAGCTTCTGCTGTGGCGCTGGAGGAGGGATGATATGGAAGATGGAGGAGAGGAAAGGAAAGAGACCGGCTGTGATAAGGGTAGAGGAAGCTTACGATACGGGTGCTGAGCTCCTAGTAGTCGCATGTCCTAAAGACTACGTAATGTTCGTAGATGCTGTAAAAGGCGCCGGACTAGAAGGCAAGCTAAGGGTCGTAGATATGGCTGAGCTAGTAGCGGAGGCGTTAGGAATTACCCATCAATGAGTCAAGGAACGACTTCTAAACTAGTCGTCCTATACTTAAGCTTCCTACATTCTCTAAATCACTGTTTACATATGTCGCTTCCCGCCATAATACCCCTAATTATCGCTGAAGGCTTTAGGTACGATGAAGTAGGGTCGGCGGTAGCCCTATCTATGTTCTTGTACGGAGGAGGGGCTTTAATGGCCGGTCATTTAGCCGCTAAGCTAGGGGAGAAAAAGGGAATTTTCATCTCCATATTTTTGCAGGGGGCCTCTTGCCTCTTGGTATTTATCCACGGTCCCTTAGGTCTATTTTCATTCCTCGCCTCCTTAGGCTTCTTCGGAAGCTTTTACCATCCCCTTTCATACTCTTACATATATGGAAGATTTGAGAAGAAGGCGGGAGAAGCAATGGGTCTTCACGGCGTTGGAGCGAATATCGGACAAATAGCTTATCCAGCTGTAGCTTTACTTATAGCCTTAACTTTCGGATGGCGTTGTTCGATTATCTTTTTTGGAAGCGTCTTAATTCTAGCTTCTTTCGCCGTTTTGAGCCTTCCAAGCAACCCTCCGTACTACAAAAAGCCCGTTATTCCCCTATATTTAGAAATTATCTCGAATAAAGCCTTCCTTCTCGTCCTACTATTCGCTATTTCGTTTGGTTTATATTTTAGGGGAATAGAGCTATATTTGCCTTCTTATCTCAAGAGTGTAAAGGAGTTCGAGATAATCGTGGCCGGAATAAGCTCCTCGGTTCTCTTAGCTGGAGGAGCTCTAGGACAATATCTAGGAGGGAGGATTGGAGATAGAAGGGGTCCTGAGTTCGTTTTCGTTATAATGGCAACGGTGGGTCTTCTATCCCTCCTATCTCTTCAAATTACATATTCTTTAGTTATAATTATGACCTTCGTTTTCCTCTTCGGCTTATCGTTTTACGGGCAACAACC
>CAYQTV010000207.1:0-1802 GCA_964420525.1 uncultured Nitrososphaerales archaeon
ATAAGTTGTGAGAAAACGATCCTTTTTATATTCTACACGTAAGTTTAAGGACCTATACCTGTAGCTAATTGGAAATTAAAAAAGTAGAACGCTGTAAATTCAAAAAATTTAATTACCAAATTTAATACACCTATAAGTGAATTGATAGAAAAAGGCGAATCTCTTCTTATAGGAAAGTTCGTTAGAGTACCAGCGGACAAGCTTAAAGACTTCGTAATAAAGGTTTTAGAAAAACTGGACGTCCCTCATGAAGATGCCGAAATAACGGCAGACATACTAGTAAGGGCCGATTTGAGAGGAATCGAATCGCATGGAGTAGCGAGGCTTAGGAGATACGTAGATGGCATTAAAAACGGCGTTGTGAAAACTAAGCCTAATATAAGAATAGTATTGGAAACCCCGGTTTCAGCTCTTGTAGACGGAGATTACGGATTGGGGCAGGTCATAGCTTATAAAGCGATGAAGATCGCTATTGAAAAAGCAAAGAAAAACTACGTGGGATTAGTGGGGGTAAAGAATAGCAATCACTTCGGGATCGCTGGTTACTATGCCTTAATGGCCGTCAAAGAGGATATGATTGGCTTAACCCTTACTAACACTAGACCTTTAGTAGCGCCTACCTATGGAAAGAAGAAGGTTATAGGAACGAACCCCATAGCGCTCGCAGCTCCTACTAAAGGAGAACCGTTCGTTCTAGATATGGCTACTAGCGTTGCTCCGAGCGGTAAGCTAGAGGTAGCTAAGAGGTTGGGAGAAAAGGTGCCTGAAGGTTGGGGGATAGATCCAGAGGGAAAGATAACTAGGGACCCAGACATGATATCCAAAGGAGCTCTATTACCACTAGGAGGGTTAGGCGAAGAGCTTGGGGGTCACAAAGGCTATGGTTTATCTATGGCCGTGGACATTCTTTCAGGCATTCTCACAGGAGCGAACTTCGGTCCCTACGTTGGACAAACACAGGGGCCTACTCCGGCTAACGTAGGGCATTTCTTCGCCGCTTTAAGAATAGACGCTTTCATGCCTGTTGAAGAATTCAAGGAGAGAATGAGCAAATATATCGAGATATTGAAGAAGACGGAAAAGATACCAGGAGCGGAGGAGATATACATTCCCGGAGAAAAATCGGCGTTTACTGAAAAGGTTAGAAAAGAAAAAGGAGTTGCTCTTGATCTGAAAACCATCGATATGCTCAAGAAGACGGCAGAAGAATTCGGAATACCGTTCGAATTAGCTTAAACCTTCCTTAATTTTTTACTCATGTACGCTCCATCTCTGTAATACCCCAATTTCTCATAGTACTTCCTAGTACCTACGGCGCTAATTACCGTTAGCTTTTCCTTTCCGAATTCATTTAAAGCTATTTCTTCCGCTTCTTTCATCAACTTCGCTCCCAACCCTCTATGTTGCCATCCTTCATCTGATCTATCTCCTATATCGACTAGCTGTCCGTATACTCTCAACTCCCTAACTATAGCTGTTTCATCATTAATCTCTGGTCTGTGAGCTTTCCTTGAGGGGATCCTCATTCTTAAGAAACCAGCAATAACCTCATCTTCGTTTTCCCATGATAGGAATATCTCTACTCCTTCCGATGCTCGATAATCCCTTCTAACTAAGCGGAATTCTTTTAGCCTTTCAGGAGTTAGTCCTCTTAACCCTACTTCCCTACATCTAATACACTTACAACTTCCACCTAACTCCTCTACCCTTCTCTTTACGAGCTCTCTTAAATTGCCCGCTTTCACTCCAGCAACTATTTGATCAGCGGGTATATCCCTCTGTATCCTCATAATCCTAACCCA
>CAYQTV010000208.1:0-1759 GCA_964420525.1 uncultured Nitrososphaerales archaeon
GGAAGCGATTTCATAAGCTAAGCTTTCATCAATTCCCCTTGCTTTTAATACGGATGCTATGTAATCTATTATGATGGAGTAGTTCTCGGCTGCCTCCTTAACTGGATCGATGTTAATAGCGTAGAGGTTATTCACCACTCTCGTAGCTTCCCTTCCCACCTTTACCCTTAGTACGTCTCTAAGCGAGTGGGCTGGATCTGAGGATATGAGTATGGTTTTGTATCCTAAATCGGCGGCTCTTATCGATGTAATACAGGATATAGTCGACTTCCCAGTCCCCCCTTTCCCAGTGTAGTAGAGAATTCTCATTTACATCCTCTCCAATTTGGAAGCGATTTATGAAGCTATCGTTAGAAATTCGCTATCAACATCCAATACTTATGACCACATACAGGACATCTTCCTTCGATGTGTTTAGCCTTAGGATCCTTCTCTTCCCTAACCTGCCTCATTAGCTCTTCCTCCATTTTCAAAGGAGGACATTCTTTACATTGACAAGTTGGAACTGAACAGTATTTACACATGGCCTAAATAGGTAAAAAGAGGTATTTAATACTTCGTTTTTAGCTGGACTTGAATCTTCTCATTTCCTCTAAAATCCTCTTCGTAGTCTCCTTAGGATCCTTCGAGTTATATATAGCGCTGCCTACGACACAGACATCGGCCCCGCTCGCTATTACCTTACCAGCCGTCCCCTCCTTTATTCCTCCCGCTACCGATAAAACAAACCCCTCAGCTATCTTCCTAGCTGTTTTGATAAGGTCTTCGTCTCTATAAATGCCTCTACTCCTTATATGTTCGCTAATTCCCTTGTGTAGGCAAAAAGCGATCCAGTTCTCCATTCCCTTCATCTTTTTAACTAGATCCTCAAGCCTTCCTAACGGATCTTCAACTTGTATTAAATCTACGATTATAGCTTTATCTCTCCTAATCGCCTCGCTTAAGGCCTCCCTTATCTTATTATCGCTTCCTATGCCTAAAACCACTACGGCATCCGCTCCAGCTCTAAAGGCTATTCTAGCCTCTAAATTCCCAACGTCCATTACCTTCATGTCAGCTACGATTATAGCATCGTACTTTCTTCCTCTAGTCTTACAGTAATCTTCAATAGTTTTACGTAAAGCGGGAATCAACTTATCCGCCCCATGTCTTTTCAAAGCTGGAGTACCAGCCTCAATAATCCTTGCTCCGCCCTTATACGATTCTAAGGCTATCTTACAAATCGTATTGATATCGGCATCTAAATCTAAAGCTACTTGAACTTGTGGAATTACGATCTTCTTAAGGGGAGATAGCACAATTTCGCCTAACTTATATCTCTCGAATTTTCTAATTGATATTCTATCTTCGGAAGGTATACCGTTTACCCATCCTCTTAAGCCATAATATTCATTTAACATTCTACTGAGATCTACTCCAAACCTATCGGGTAACCTATCCTGATCTACGCCTATGCCAGCCTTAACGTTAAACAACCTCTCAACATCGTAGATCTTCGCTCCTATTTCGTGTAGATCTTCGTTAGAGTATTTTATTCCTGAAGCAGCGCTTAACGCCTTAGCTATATCATCGAGCTCGAAGTTAAGCGATGTAAAGAGAGCAAGGCTATAGTACTTACATATAATCGCGCTATCAAATATAGCGAACGCATCCTGCATCCGCTTAACCAACAACGCCTTACCCTCCTCTACGGTAGGGTCGACAAACTCGGGATTATTCAAAAATTCAAATGATATTGTATAGGCCCTTAAATGACATC
>CAYQTV010000209.1:0-1238 GCA_964420525.1 uncultured Nitrososphaerales archaeon
ACCTGAAGGTGCTCTACGCATGACAATCTATAAGGAAATTGAAAAACCTGAAGATATTAGGAAAATAAACGAAATGATTAGGGAGGATATGTCTAGAGCTAAGGACCTTAGGGAGCTTGAAAAATACCTGGACAGGTCCAGGTACTTAATCACCCTGTCTGCTGGATGCGTAAACTCCCCAACACATCCCTGGAGGTCCAAGTTTTCCAGGAGTGAGTGTGAGAAAATGCTGAAAATAGCTAGGGAAGAGTATGAGAAAACAAAGCAAACCTATTTAAGAATTAAAAAGCTCCTGGAGGGTTAGCTTCATGCTCAACTACATCGTAAAAGGGTTGGTAATTAGCTTCGCAGGATACATGCTTTTCCTAGCAGTTGAAAACTACGGCATAATCCCCCTAATCATAGGGATACCGATAATGGGATGGCTAACAGAGAAAATTGGCAGATGGGGAGAAGAGTAATCAAGTCTTTTTAATGGGGATTAGTGGAGGATCTTAGAAAGGTTCTTAAACTTTATTCTAAAATAGTTAAGGACCTTAAAGATAAAGGATTCATATACTTAGAAGATTACGTGAAAAATACTCGTGAAAAACAGGTTATACTTGACTTACTTAAAGCCAGGTTTAACGAAAGAATTAAGCATAGTATAGTAGGGGGCAAAACTAAAGTGTGGATTACCGAGGCTATTGAAGAACCTATATCTTTTAAAGACGTCATGCTTATTCATGAAGCTGCTTTAGCTTTTGGCGGTGAAAAAGGTATTATAAGCGAAGGATTGGCCGATGTTGCTCTTTACGACGCCTGGTTTGAGTCCAAGGGTGATCCTGTAAAATATGCTGCCTTAGCTTACTATAATTTAATATTAAATCATCCCTTTGTTAATGGAAATAAAAGAACGGCAACAATAACCGCTGATTCAATACTGTACATATATGATTATGAGCTTGTAGCATCTGCTGAAGAACTTGTCGACTTGGCTCTAAAGGTAGCTGATGGAAAAGTAGATAAAGCCTATGTAGTTAAATGGTTTAAAAAACATAGCAAGAAAATTAGGAGTGGGAATACCCCTATGCCCATCAAGCTTCCTAAGGATCCTGAGGAAAGGAGGAAGGTCCTAGAGAAAATAATTAAGGAGATTGTTAGGAAGAGAAAGAAAGTTCTTGAAGAACTAGCAAAATACTAGTAAGCCTCCTCTAGTTTTCTAGGTTTAAACAGAATTGTTTTCCTGTAGTCTATAC
>CAYQTV010000209.1:1248-1754 GCA_964420525.1 uncultured Nitrososphaerales archaeon
CAGGAAGAATTATTCTAAAGATAGACGAATTGTAAAAGCAAATAATATAAATGAAGAGCGAAATGCCATAATGTCTTATATAGTTTTTTCACGTTCTATACGGAAGAACTTTTTAGTCTATAGTATGGGAGCTGAAGTGTTTGATAGTTTCTCGATAGTTGTGGTTTTAAGCTTCATTATAGGTGCTGCTATCGGCTATATTAGAGGAGGAAACGTTGATGCTATTTTCAGCTTAGTTAGGGGTGAAGAAGAGGATGTTGGCGATTTTGCTCTTCCAATACTTGCTGCTTTCGTTTTAACGTTAATTGCTAATCCCCAGTACATCGGAACACTTCTTATTGTTGCCGCTATTGCTTTGGCGCTGTACTATTTCGGAGCGCTATTTATTAGCCCGATATTGGCCGTGATAGTAGCTATTGTTTTCATCGTAATTTGCGGTATTCTACTAGCTGATTTGCTGGCCGCAATTATTGTGTCCGTAATAGGCTACTATGTTGGAGCGAAGT
>CAYQTV010000210.1:0-1733 GCA_964420525.1 uncultured Nitrososphaerales archaeon
GTGCAGGCTCCATGGTAGTAACTTAACGAAAAGATAAACGACCTTAAAAACTTCTACCGAACATAGTTTAATTCATTAATACCTACTGGAAGTTCAAGTTACTCCTAAGTATTTAAGACAAAATTTGAAATTTCCTAGAAGTACCATTTAAGGTCTTAACTTCATACATTTTCAATAGTACACTTCCTATCCGATCTCTACATTAGATATTCTACGGGCACTTTTAACTTAGGTAAACGCTCTTAAGGCCTTTCTTAACCGCTAGCTTGTGAACCAACTCATCTCCCGTATACAGCCTTTGAGCCTTCACGAAATCGGCCGAAACTACCTGTAATGCATCGACCTCATATACGTGATATTTTTCGATAAGAGGCCAAGTTAGCGTAAGCAGCTTGACCTTGACAGGCACGATATTCAACACCTTTAACCTCAATAACCTCATCGTCTCCCCTAAAAATTGCTTCCTCGCTCTCTCATAATCCTCTCTGCTTAACCATCCCCGTTTAAAGTATTTATCGAATACCCCAAGGACCTCTCCTATATTCCACGCTGAGAACGAAAGCGAAAGCTCACCGTTTAGAGCTCTACGGTATATCTCGATGACTTCTTCGCTTCCAGGCTCCGATATGTAGCGCTTTACGATAGCGCTTGAATCCAAGTATATCATCGTTAAATCCTCAACTCCCTTAGCTCTCTAACCGACTTCCCCGCATCCGTAGCTACCCTAGGCTTAACGGGGCTGATCGTCAACGGTAGCTCTTCGCTTTTCACTTCACGCTCTAAAGCCTCTATAATTAAGAGGTCGGCTACCTCTTCTTCGATAGCTTCCTCAACTGCTCTGCTAAGCGCCTTCAGCCCTCCTCTGCTACCAACCTTCAACTTAAGCTCTTCCCAAAGCTTCCGATCGATCGTTATGCTGGTCTTAATCTTCTCCATACTCTAAACCCTACATAAGGTTTAGAGTAAAAATGTTATTTAAGTTTCCCGTTAGGTAAGCATTGGAATCCTTCATCAGCCTCTCGTTACGGAAGTAAGCGAGCTGCTAATCTTCAATAAAGTACCCTCATTTACTCAAGGCTTTCAAGCGATCTTAGCTAAAAACCCTCTTACCGCTTGCTCAAGAACTCCTTAAGGCTTATGGCCTTTTTACATGACCTCAGTAGCTCTTCGTCCTCGGTCACCAAATTCACATCTAGGCTTTCCGCTAGCTGAACGTACGAAGCGTCGTAGAAGCTGATATTCCTCTCTACAACTAGCGACTCTACCTCCTCTACCTTCGCTATCGAGTAAGTCTTAAGAGCGGAAAGGACTTCATCCCATAACCTGATAAGCCTCCTCCAATCCTTTACTACCCCTATCTTATGCTCCTTCCATATGGCGTTGCCTATCTCGTACTTGGTGAGGTCGAGCACTGCCAACTTTTTAAGATAGGAGGCTACCTCTCTACCCTTGGCTTTAAGGAGAGGGTATAGGGCAGACGCATCTATTATTACCTCCTTCCCCTCCATTCCCTAATCACCTTTATCCACTCCTCCTTCTTCACGTCTTTCATCAGTTCCACGATCCCTTCGATTGCCTTTTCAAGCCTCTTCCGCTTCTCCCTCTCTATCGCTTCTTCGAGCGCTTTCTCGATCACCTCTCTAAAATCCACTCCCAGCTTCTCCGCCTCCTCCTTCAACTCCTTTCTAACTCTAACGGATAAAACCTTTGTAGACATTATCAGTATACAGATA
>CAYQTV010000211.1:0-1732 GCA_964420525.1 uncultured Nitrososphaerales archaeon
AGGAAGCTCTGTACTGCTTGAGATGTGGAGCATGTATGTACGTATGTCCCGTATTCAAACGTTGTGGAGGGTATTGGGGAGGGGAGGTGTATATGGGAGGCATAGGAGCTATATGGACCGCTATTACAGAAGGTCTGGAGAAGGCATTTCCGCTTCCTATGTCATGCTTGCATGATCTAGGATGCATGAAACAATGCCCTGTCAAAATAAATCAGTCTAAGATTCTCTTTTCCTTAGCAGTAAAGTATGCAAAGAAGGGATGTAGTTGATTCTTAGCTAAAATTAAACTATATTAAAAAATGAGTTCATACTATTGAAAGTGGAGAAACATTGAAGATTAGATACCTCTCTAATCGGGAAATAAAGAAATTAGCGAGCTCCATAAAAAAGCTTTGGAACATTGATTTAGAATCAGACGATGTGAAAGCCGTGTACTTGAAGAAAGGGGAGTTATTAGTTGGAAAGCCAACTTTAATAAGGGTAAATGAAAAGCTTTATCCCTTTTTAAAAGAAGACGGATTGATCTCTAAGCTTCCTAAAGCAGTTATCGATATGGGAGCTGTTCCTCACATAGTTAACGGTGCAAATGTTATGAGGCCCGGTATATTATCGATTGATGAGTGTAGAAAGGGTGATGTTGTAGTTGTAGTAGATGAAAGACATGGAAAAGCTTTAGCTATAGGAGAAATGTTAGTAGATTATGAAGAGTTTAGTGAAATGAAAAAGGGCGTTGTCATAAAAAATGTACACTACATTGGCGATGAATTTTGGGAAGCCGCGAAATCGCTTAGAGTATAAAATCGCTATAGGTAGTTACGTTTTTATTGTATTACCTATATAAAGCATAGTGATGGAGATTGAATCAACTTACTGAAAAGAAAACGAAGGAGAAGCCTATATATCTTAAAGCCTATCCTATTAAATCATATAGTGAAGTGAACAGGGTTAAAGAAGATCTTTCTAATGGATCAATAGTGATACTTAGATTCACTCCTTTAGCACAAAAGAGCGTGGAAGAACTAGCAAAAGTCGTTGATGAGCTGTATAAGTTTGTAATCGCATTAGGAGGGGATATAGCAAGATTAGGAGAAGATAGGATTGTTATAACTCCTCCAGGCGTTAAAATATTCCGAGGTTGATCTATTCACAGTAACTTGATACTATCTCCTATATTGGGTTGAAGAGTTGGTATCCCTAAAAACCTACTTATCGCATTGGCGAGGTTTTCTACCTTCTTTCTCTCTCCGTGATTTACTATTACCCTGTGTACCTTCCCCCTCAACTTCGATACAAACCTGATTAACTGGTTATAGTCGCTATGTCCGCTAAATCCTTCAATTTTTTGTACTTTACATTTAATATCTACTACCCTTATTTTACCATTTTCATCAAGTAAGCTTACTTGCTTTGCACCATCTAGCACTCTCCTACCTAAAGTACCTGGTACTTGATAGGAAACGAATAATATCTTATTCTTTTCATTTCCGGCCATCTCCATGAAATACTGAACGGAAGGCCCTCCCTCTAACATTCCAGAAGTAGCTATAATTATGGCAGGTCCTGGAGCCATGGCTTCTTCTCTTTGATCGGGGTGTTCAATTATGGTAAAGTATTCGCTTAAAAATGGGTTTTCTCCTTGATCTACTATTCTGGTCCTTAACTCCTTAGTTAGATATTCTGGAAAGGATAGATGTATAGCTGTAGCCTCCTTTATCATTCCTTCTATGAAGAT
>CAYQTV010000212.1:0-1726 GCA_964420525.1 uncultured Nitrososphaerales archaeon
GCTCAATATCGTGGATAAGCTGAAAATATTCAGGGACATAAGCGCGAGCTTGTTCAACTGCGTGGGCTATGGGCTAATGGATGTAATAGAGCTATCCGAGAGACCTCCTCATGCAACAATAAGAGTACATAACTGCTTTGAGTGTAGGCTCGGCCTTGGTGCTAGTAAGCCGTTCAGCCAGCTAGTACGAGGAATGATAGCTGGCGTCTTAACGGAACTCTTAGGCATAGAAATGCATGCCACAGAAATTAAGTGCATCGCTAAAGGAGATCCCTATTGCGAGTTCGAATTAACGCCTGGCAAATAAAAAGGCAAAGAAGGTAGTTAATATAAATACGCATAGACTGTTCTTCTTTTTCTTTACCTTAAGGAATCTAATTAGCCCCTCTCTGGCCACTCCACTAATAGCTTTTTCCTTACCTGCGTCTGACATTTTTGAGCTTGGAAATTCTCAAATTCTATTAGTCAGTAAAGTAGCCTTAAAACGCATCAGAGGTGTGCCAGCAAACGGGATCTGAAGCAAAAAGGTCTCCTTTAACGAGGTAGGCTCTAGCTCTGCAGCCCCCACAAACCATCTTAAAGGGACAGGTTCTGCAAATGCCCTTTAGCTTTTCAGGGTCTCTGAGCTTGACGACGAGCTTATCATTGGCTAGCCTCTTCCAGATCTGATTTAACCCCTCCTTCCTAACGTTACCTATTGTATACGGGATGAAGACGCAGGTCCTTACGCTTCCATCTTCCATTATGTGCATGGTCTCGCCTATTGAACAGAGCCTCCTCCAATCACCTTCTTCGCTCTCAGCTAATAAGGCTAGGTATATCGGCTCGTAGATTGAAATGCGGCTATCACATGAGATAGCGTTCATCGGGGCAACTCTCCACTTTTTCCATAGGCGTTGTAGGAAGCTGTGATACTCAAGCCCTGTTGGGATAATCTCCATCCGCGCTCTTCCACAAGGCATTACGGCGAGCAAATCAGTGTAGAGGTCTTTTTCCAGAGCATAGCTTAGTAAGGTGTCAATGTCCTTGTAGTTCAGCTTAGTTATCGCTGCACCAATAGAGCACTTTAACCCATGTTTTAAGCACTTCTCTAAGGCGCTGAGCTTCGTTTTCAGCGAAGAGCTAGCTCCAGTAAGCCTTCTATGGATCTCCTCGCTAACAGTTGGGAGGTTTATTGCTATTGATGCGTCCGCCTCTTTCAGCTTTTTTATGAACTCGTCGCTTAAGAGAGTCCCGTTCGTGGCTAATATAGGTTTTAAGCCTATATCTGATGTGAACTCAATTAAATCTAAGATGTCGCTTCTCGTCAAAGGCTCTCCGCCTGTAAAAACTATCGATTTTACTCCAAGATCAGACGCCTCTAAGATGAATTTCTTAGCTTCACTTGTAGACAGCACATCAGCTTTCGCGTCTTCCCCAGCATTAGCATAACAGTAAACACATTTTAGGTTGCACTTAGGTGTTGTTTGCCAAGCGATATGTATTGGAGCTTTTTCCATAAGCTATACCTTTAACTATTCGCGTCTTGCCTCCGTCCTTAACTTAACATAATCAAGTATATCTCTATTTCGATAAAGTTAAGGTGATTCTGAGGCTTACTAACCTATGTGCTTCTATCCCTCTAACAACTTTTACTTCAGCTTTAAAGCCCTTAATTTGATCCGGCAGCTCATCTCTCTACTTCTCATGCTAAATGTATACGATTATCTTACCCTTTGTGCTACAT
>CAYQTV010000213.1:0-1682 GCA_964420525.1 uncultured Nitrososphaerales archaeon
TATCTTTCATCGTAATAGCCTACGGCGTCCAGAATATCTTTTCTAACCATTATAGAACTGTGGGCAAAAGCGTTTCTGTAAGCCAATTGCCTAAGAATCTCCTCGTGGGTTATCGGGAGGCTCACCTTTAAAGCCATTTTATCCCTCGTGAGAAGGACGTAGAACGTCCCTACAATCCCATAATCTCTCCTTTCCTCTAAGAAAGTCATCTGTAATTCTAGCTTCCTAGGATGGTACCAATCATCCCCATCGATCCTAGCGATGTACTTTCCGGAGGCTTTGCGTAGCCCTCGGTTTAGCGAATATGTTATACCCCTATTAACAGAGTTTCTAAGCATTACTATTCGATCATCCTCCTTAGCCAATTCGCTTACGATCTTAGGTGTAGAGTCTGTTGATGCATCATCAATTATTATCAGCTCTATCTTCCTGTACGTCTGCTTCAATACGCTCTCTACCGCTTTCTTGACGGTCTTTTCCTCATTATACACGGGCATTATTACGCTTATTAGGGGTTTCTTCATGGCCTAAGGTTCTCCTCGATACTACTTAGAAACCATTTAACGAATTTCCTAACACCCTCCTCTATTGATACTTTCGGCTCGTATCCTAAAAGTTCCTTAGCTTTTGAGATATCCGCATAGGTCTCTGGCATATCCTCTCTAGGCTTTTCTTCGAACCTTATCCTAGCCTCTCTCCCAATATACCTCTCCAAAAGTCTGATTAACCTGATTATTTCAATGGGTCTTCCGGATCCTAGGTTGAATATTTCGTAGCTAAATTTCCTTCTTAGCGCCTTCATGATTCCATCTACTATGTCCGAAATGTAGGTATAGTCCCTCTTCAGCCTACCCTCACCATATACTGTGATCTCCTCTCCTAGGAAGATTCCTTTGGCGAATTTGTAGATGGCCATATCGGGTCTAACCCTCGGTCCGTATACCGTGAAAAACCTTAGGATAGTTACTGGAAGACCATAATTATAGCTGTATGCGTGGAGAATTATCTCGGAGGCCCGTTTAGTTCCGCCATATACTGAGAGAGGTCTATCTGCCGGCCTATCTTCCCTAAATGGTACCTCATCTAAGCCATAAACTGATGATGAGGATCCAAAAATGAACTGGTTAACGTCCAACCTTAGAGCGAGTTCTAAAACCGAGATCGTACCCAAAATGTTCGCATCCGCATATGACTTAGGATCCCTCATCGATGGTCTAACGCCTGGTCTTGCAGCCAAATGTATTACTACCTCCGCCTTCCTAATCTTTCTTCTTAAATCATCAGGATCTCTGATATCGGCCTCGAGAAACTTGAATTGCTTCTTGTCTTTCAAGATTGCTAAATTTCTTTCCTTAAATCGCTTATCATAATAGCTGTCAAAGTTATCGATTCCAATCACTTGGTAACCCTCTTTTAGAAGACTTTCACAGAGATGCGAGCCTATGAAGCCGGCGCATCCCGTCACTACTATATCGCTCATCGCTTCCCCTCTTCCGACTTGTAAAGGCAATATAAACTTCTCATAGCACCTTACCAAAAACTCTTTTAATGTATTTCTCCTGACACTTAGCTATTATCGATTGCCAACCAGCCCCCTCGTCCAAGGGTTTAAAAATCTTTAAGAATTCTCACCAGCTTTCTTTACTGTCCGAGATGTCCAGCGTATCCGTTATTGGGCTCGG
>CAYQTV010000214.1:0-1673 GCA_964420525.1 uncultured Nitrososphaerales archaeon
GGTAGAAGGCTGTTATGCTTGATCTTAGTCCTAGCGATCGGACTAACGGCTTTAAGTTCAATGCACGTTCTCCAGGAAGCTAGTGCGAGCTCTCTCAAAACCTTCTCCAATTACGAAGAGCTTAAGCAGTTCATTGAAACGAGGCTTGAAGAAGCGAAGGTACGACAGATACCTTGGATATATCCCGAAGCCGTGCTTTTTAGAGGCTTTTTCGGAGGATACGGTACGCCAGTTGCCACGCCGGTTCCTAGCGAAGCGCTTGCTCCTAAAGCGGCGGCTATTGAATATTCTAAAACCAACGTTCAAGTTGAAGGAGTAGATGAAGCGGACCTAGCGAAGACCGATGGCGAGTACATTTACACGATATCTGGAAATGAGGTTTACATAGTTAAGGCCTATCCTCCTGAAGATATGCGCGTATGCTCGAAGATACGTCTTGGAGAAGGGAGAGCCGTAGGACTTTTCGTTAATGGAGATAGGCTCGTAGTTATAAAGAGCGAGAGGTTTCCGATAAAGCCTCTAGAAAGCGGCATCGTTCCTCCGCATACTTGTGGAGTCTCCGTAAGGATATACGATATATCGGATGCGGAGAACCCCGTTTTAATTAAAGGGGTAAATCTAGATGGAAGCTACGTTAGCTCTAGAATGATAAAGGGCTACGTTTACGTCGTTACAGCTCAACCGGTATTTAGAATCCTAGAAGATGACGTCGTCCTACCAAGGATAGCCGTAGATGGAGAAGTTAAGGAGATACCTCCTACAAAGATCTACTATTCAAACGGTACGATAGCTCCATTGAGCTACACGATCATTGCTGCGATAAACGCTCTTAGCGGAGAGGTAGAGGAAAAGGCGATCCTTACGGGGTACGCTACCTGTGTCTACGCCTCATTAAACAACATCTACGTAGTTATACCGAAGTGGAACGGTTGGTTTAATGACGTAAGATCCGAAATCCATAGAATAAGGGTCAATGGCATGGAGATCGAATGCGAAGCTAGCGGAGAAGTGCCCGGCAGAGTTTTGAATCAGTTCTCCATGGACGAATACAAGGGGTACTTTAGAATCGCTACTACAATTGGCCACGTCGCTAGGTACTCATCACAAGCTACTAGCTTGAATAACGTTTACGTACTAGATGCCGGGAGCTTAAAGATCGTAGGTAAGCTTGAGGGACTCGCTCCTGGAGAGAGGATACATTCTGCGAGGTTTATGGGAGATAGATGCTATCTAGTAACCTTTAGGAAGGTCGATCCTCTTTTTACTATAGATTTAAGCGATCCTAATAACCCTAGGGTCTTAGGTAAGCTTAAAATTCCAGGGTATTCAGATTACTTACATCCATATGATGAAAACTACCTCATAGGAATAGGGAAGGAGACCGTTCCCGCAGAGGAAGGAGATTTTTCATGGTATCAAGGAGTGAAGATCTCCTTATTCGATGTGTCCAACGTTACCATGCCTAAGGAGGTAGATAAGGTAGTGATAGGGGATAGAGGAACGGATACCCCTGTCCTAAGGGATCATCACGCCTTCTTATTTGATAAAAAGAGGAACTTGCTAGTTATACCGATACTTGAAGCAAGGATCTTCCCCGAGAAATACGGCGGCGAAGTTCCTCCATGGATACATGGAGAATATGTTTTTCAAGGAGCTTACGTCTTCCATATTTC
>CAYQTV010000215.1:0-1671 GCA_964420525.1 uncultured Nitrososphaerales archaeon
ATAGGAAGAGCCCTTACCTCTAAATGAAAAGGTATCGTTTGAAGGCTCCCATGTGAATATTGGAACGTAAATTAAGCCTCCAGCAGCCGGGTTAAAGCCAATTATCTCATTTATCGATATAACTCTTCTAGCTATCCTTCCCTTTACCCTTACGGCACTCGTAAATACCGCTATGTTTAAGTTATCGATATGAGATTTAGGAACATTTATTGGTGCTCCCGTAAGCCTCTGAACTAGGCTCTGAACGCTTCCAGCATGGAAGGTGCTCATAACTTGATGCCCGGTTTGCATCGCTTGGAAAGCTATGTTACCTTCTACCCCTCTAATCTCCCCTACAATTATCGTATTCGGTCTCTGCCTTAAAGCGGCCTTCAATAGATCGAACATCGTTACGCTAGTATCGGGATTCCCGGTATCCCTAGTAACTTCCGATACCCAGTTAGAGTGAGGAAGCGTTACTTCAGGGGTATCCTCTATGGTTATAATTTTATTGCTAGGAGGTAGGAAGGTGGCTAAAGCGTTCATTAAGGTGGTTTTTCCGGATGCTGTCTCTCCACATATAAAGGTATTCATTCCGTCTTCTAGCATCATCCACATGTAAGCGGCTTGCCTTTCATCTATAGAGCCGTAGTTAATTAACTGAGTAATGGATAGGGGTACTTTCGAGAACTTCCTAATCGTTATGTTGGTTCCCTTTCTACTGACATCTGAGCCGTATACTACGTTTAACCTCGAGCCATCGGGCAGGGAGGCATCTACAATGGGCTTTGAATGGGTAATTGGTTTCCCAAACTCCTCACTTAAAGTTACTATCAGCTTTTCAACCTCTTCCGGTGGAAAGGAAGGCTCTACTCTTAAAGGACCGAATAGTTTATGCACAATAAACATATCCCCGCCTCCAGGGTAAGATATATCCTCTATGTACGGATCTAGGAGAAAGGGCTCTAGGAAGCCGGTACTGGCATGATCCCTCACGAAATGATAAACTAGTTTATCGTAATCCTCCTTATACACTTTTACCTTCCTAGAAGGTTTCTGTTTACTATAATCTACAGGAGAATCGGATATTTCGATTATCTTATCCAAAATCTCCTTTATGAACTTCTCCAGATCATCCTTAAGTATGGGGACCTCTCTATCGGCCACTTCTAAGCTAAAAGCATACTCAACTAATTCATATGCTTTAGGATCTGGTCTTTCAGGCTGGATTATCCTATAAACCTTAAATCCCTTTTGCTCTTCCCCGCTTAATCCCATTATATGAATATAAGTACCGTTACCAACTGGATAAATTAAGTTGATGTCCTTTAATTTCCTCATTTCATCGGTTAGTTTATCCACTAATAAGGGCCTGTTCGGTCTTATCCTCCTCATGTATTCCTTAAAGTGAGGCTCATCCCACATTTTAAACACCTGTAAAGGAGTATGGTACTACCCTCAATCCAAAGTTTGGCTCAATTTCGAGAGCTATTTGATTTTGATAAGGCTCTATCGCTCCATTCATCTTCACTACCTGTAGCAACTTTACAGCTTTCCCTCCTAGATCTTTATTTGAGAGGATGAAGTAGACATCGCTTTGTTTCTTTAACTCCGATGACAACTCCTCTCCGACCTCTTTGCTCATGGTTAAAATGAAGCTCTTTCCTAAGGGAACTTGAGTTTTACAAAAAG
>CAYQTV010000216.1:0-1653 GCA_964420525.1 uncultured Nitrososphaerales archaeon
GGGGAAGAACTTCCCAAAATAGGGGCTTTGTTAAGCTTAAGGTATCCTAAGGAAAGGATCTTACAAAGATTGAGATCAGGTGCAGATCTCCTCTTAATATTGCGTCTATCGAACCCATCAGATATAGAAGATATATCTAAGGAAGCTAAGAGATCGAGAATCGAGCTTTACCCATACGTATTGGTAAAGACTGCTAAAAGCAAGAGGATATTAAGTTCGCTAGGCGGACAATATTCCGTTGAGCTAAACAATCTAAAGAGCTTTATTGAAAACTTAAGGGATTTAGTTAACGGCGTGGTTATTTCGTGTCCCGGAGATCGTAAAGGGTTGGTTGAAGCCGTTAAAATTGCGAAATCGGTAGTTTAAATAACGATAAAGGTAAAATATTACCATAGGACTTGCCCTCTAGATTGAAGATACTATGTACTAAATGCAAAGGGAGGGAAGCAGTTACCTACTTACCTTATTCAAATCAAAAGCTATGTGTTCAATGCTTTAACTCCTTTTTTGAGAATAGGGTTAAGAAGACCGTGGAGAGATATCATATGTTTAAGGAGGATGATGAAATAGGCGTAGCTATCTCGGGAGGTAAAGATAGCGCGAGCTTAATCTATGCTCTTAGAACCATCTATCCAAGGCTTAAGTTAAAGGCTTTTCATGTAAATCTAGGGATAGAGGGGTATTCAGATCACTGTGAGGAAAAAGCCAGAAGGGTAGCTGAAATAGTTAATGCTGATTTTATAGTATACGATTTAAGGGAGGAAGATGGGGTAAGCATTGATCTCTTTAAACATACGAATTACAAAAATAAAATATGTTCTCCATGCGGAGTAATAAAGCGCAGGTTATTCGACGTTTTAGCTAAAAAAGCTAATGTAAAGATATTAGCAACAGGCCATAACCTAGATGATATCGTAAGCATTTATTTATCCGGTTTCTTTTCAGGAGATTTTACGTACATAGCTAGGTTAAAACCCGTCCAACCTCCCCTCACGAACGGATTTCCTAAGAAAGTTAAGCCGTTAATTCGAACCCCGGAAATGGATACGGCCGTTTACGCTATGTACAATAAATTGCCTATAAGAGAGGTCGAATGTCCTCATGCTAAGGGAAACGTAGAGATGAAGTATAAATCCCTTATATACTATATGGAGAAGAGAGATCCTAGGTTTAAGTTTACGGTATTATCCCTATTCTTGAAGAGGTTTATACCTTTAATAGAGGATAAGGTTGAAGAAAAACCTCTCACAAGCTGTAAAAGTTGCGGCTTTCCATCTAGTATGGAAATATGTGGATATTGTAAAAGGATCAACTTACTTAGGGATGTAAAGAGAAAGCTAGGTTTAACTTAAGCTTCCTCATACCATCTCCTTTCTCCAACTTTTCTCTTCTAATTAAAGCCTTTATTTTCACGCCATACACTTTTCTTCATTATAGCCAGCGAGAATGAACTAGCGAACTCCTTAGGTACGGCTCCCCTGTTATTTTTAAAGGCACTTATAATACTTGTCATCAAAGCGCTTCCATAAAGCAAGAGCGGCCTTTCCTTAAATGACCTCTTCAACTACCCTTCGATTAGGCACGTCTTTCCCTAAATCTATTACATCGTATCCGTTTACCTTAAGAAAGGTTACAACTAAGTTCTTTCCTAGA
>CAYQTV010000217.1:0-1649 GCA_964420525.1 uncultured Nitrososphaerales archaeon
TTACTTAGCGAGGAACGTAGTGGAAAGGATAAAGGCTCGTTGGAATGATAAAGCTTTTTATCGGTTAGCGCTTACTTTCTTTAAAATATGATAGCAACTACGTAGCCCTTTAGCATCTTCTAGCCTACCGTCAAGGTTTAAATAGTTAAACTATAAGTATAACTTAGTGATACTTATGGTAAGCATAAGAGTAAAAGTTGGGCCAAAGGGACAAATAGTTATACCGAAGATCTTTAGAGAGGCCTATGGAATAGAGGAAGGTGGGGAAGTCGTAATTGTTCCATTAGAGGATGGCTTAATTATAAAGCGGAGAAAGACCCCTGAGGAGATCTTGAAGGCACTATCGAAGTACAGAGAAAGGAGGAGAAAAGCGGGTATCGTTGGAAAGTTAGGAGAGCTCGCTAGAATCGATCTAGAGGCTGAATTCGATGAAGGTATTTCTTGATGCGAGCTTTCTAATCTACCTCAATATCGGCGTTAAAGACGAAAGGCTAGATAAGCTATTCAAAAGAGCCTTAAGTGAGGAAGCATATACGGACGTCTTAGCTATAGATGAGCTTCTCTATGTATCGAAAAGGAAGTACAGAGTTCCATACGAAGAGACCGTAGCGTTCATCGACGATGTGATCCTACCAGCAGTAGAAATTTTACCGATAGGACTTCAGGAGTACTTGAAGATGAGAAGTAACATCTTAAAGTATGACTTAAAGCCATCTGACGCCGTCCATTTAGCCGTAATGGAAAATAACGGCATCCAAGCGATAATTACCGAAGATGCCGACTTTCAAAGAACACCGGTAAAGGTTATATGGATCGATACGCGCTAAGCTTCATAATTTCCACCTCAACTTTAACTTAACTACGTGCATTCTGTAAAGAAGCATGTCGTTCCAAGGTAGTATGTTAACACTTAGAGCCATTGTAACGCACCGTTGATCCCCATCTAGC
Organism: uncultured Nitrososphaerales archaeon; assembly: GCA_964420525.1. Classification (GTDB taxonomy): domain Archaea; phylum Thermoproteota; class Nitrososphaeria; order Conexivisphaerales; family CALBHZ01; genus CALBHZ01. Next base: position 949 of record CAYQTV010000217.1, read on the forward strand.
GTAAGCAACGGTAAATCTTGAACCCTTCCGTCGTCTATCACGCAACTACGTCTTCCGATAAAGATCTCTATCCCCTTATACTTAAAAGAGAGTATGTGATTAACTGTAATAGTTTAACTGTTAAACTTTAAATATAGTAGTTTAACAAAATACATATATGAGGTACAGAGTTAAAGTTCACGGAAAGGGGTTAATCGTTATCCCCGTAGATGTTAGAAGGAAACTCGGTATCTACAAAGGCTCGTATTTAGAGCTTATCGTTGAAGGAGATAGCATGCGTTTAATCGTTCCTAAGAGCCTTAAAGAGGCGTATGGAGTTGATGGAGAGAAGGCGTTAGAGGTTGTGAAGCTCATTAACGTTTCGAGGAGAGAGGAAGTTGATAAAGAAGTACGTCCTTGATGCCGGCGTTTTGCCGCTTTACTTCGCAGGTCGTGAAGATGTAAAGAGCTACATTAACGAATTATACGATGGGAAAGCAGAAGCCTATATGTGCGAGGTCAACGTTGCCGAATTTCTATACAACTATGCTAGGGTCTTTGGGTGGGAAGCCGCTATAGTTAAACATTCATTACTGCGCAATAGCCCGATAACTTTCGTTGAGGTAAACGAGGAACTGACCTTAGAAGCCGCTAAATTAAAACATAGATATTACAAGGTATTATCCTTAGCGGATTGTTACTTAATAGCGCTCGCTAAAAAG
>CAYQTV010000218.1:0-1648 GCA_964420525.1 uncultured Nitrososphaerales archaeon
GTATACGCCATAAATTGTTAATGTTTCATTCGGAGAAATTTCATCGATGTTTTCAGGTATTATGATTATTCCGTCAGCTTTCAACAGAACACTAGAATGAAAGCTCTCGTATCTTAATAAGTCTATAAACTTCCCTTTTTCGTTACTTATAGATTCGATCCTCTTTACAAATCTCACTCTTTTAAATGGTTTGTATTCTGGGATCTTAATTACAGATTTAACCCTTCCTACGAACTTCGGATATAATGGAGAGGGGGATAGACCAGCTAAAAAGCGGATTAAAGGTAATAGGATGAAGATGGTTCCAGAGAGCGTAGATTGGATTAGGCCCGGAAGCATAATTATAGGTCTCTCAAAAAGAACGACGCTCGTTACCCTTCCTGGATGAACCTTAATACCTCGAATTTCAAGTCTTGGCTTTCTAATACGTTTTGCTTCATTCCATGTAAAATCCATCTTACCTACTGACGCACCTCCTATAGTAACGATAATATCATAATTTTCAAGTGCTTCCTCAACTTCTTTTGAGATGAGGATTGGATCATCCGGTATTGGCGCCTTCTGCATCGCTATTCCTCCGTTCTTCTCAATTAGATAAGATATGAGATAACTGTGAGTCTCCAACTTCTTGTGATGCTCATTGGAATCATTAGTTAACTCTGAGCCAATAGGCATAACTACGACCCGGGGCTTCTTATACACGGGAACTTCGAATATTCCCGAATCCAATAATACCTTTATATGCTGACCCAATATAACCGTACCTTTCCTTAGTACCAATTCGTTTTTCCTTATGTCAGATCCCTTATGTATTACGTGAAAACCCTTAGCTATAGGTCTAGTTAATATAATGTAATCTCCCTCTCTTTTTACGCTTTCTACCGGCACTATAGCGTCTGCATTTTGAGGAAGTTCACAACCTGTTGGAACATATATCACCTCTCCACTTGAAATTTCGTAATCGGAACCCTGTTCGGTTAACTTGATCTCTTTTACGATTTTAAAACGTAAGGGGTTTTTGAGAGAAGCTAACTTAGTATCCTCACTTCTTATAGCGTAACCATCGAAATGAGCTATGTCGTTTTGAGGGATATCTCTTTCACTGTGGATGTCTTCCGCTAAGACGTACTCGATAGCATCTCTAACATCTAGCATCTCCACTCTCCTCATACTTTCCCCAGCTAGTGATAGAAGCTTTTGTTGTGCGTCTTCCACTCTTTCGTACTTAAAGTAATAAGACGATGTCATCATTACAGTATCGATAACAGGGCTATATTAATGTCTATTAAATTCGACATCTTTATCAGCTTCAGGTATTTTACTTAACTCGTAGTCGATTCAGGAATAACAGTACTATCATTTTGTTTTCTTATTAAATGTGGAAAAGTGATCAATAGAGGTTGGCGCCCTGGCCGGGATTTGAACCCGGGTCGCAGCGGTGACAGCGCCGCATACTAGACCGGGCTATACTACCAGGGCCTAACTAGGAAAGTAAATATGGTAGTTTTAAACGTTTCGGATCGAATTCATATACTAGGGTATCTTTTTACTTTAAGGAAAACTACTGAACGATATAAACCATCTTCAAAAATTTTTTAAGTAATGCATAGTACCTTGACCGTGGCGGGCCCGTAGCTCAGCCAGGTAG
>CAYQTV010000219.1:0-1646 GCA_964420525.1 uncultured Nitrososphaerales archaeon
CGCAAATACTCGTGCAGGCCGACAAACGCAGAGAAAAAGGTTCTCCAAAGGGGACATTGTTGAGATTTGGAAAGTAGCTCCAGAACTTGTAAAGCACTATTACCGATACAAGTTTAAGGAAATCGATAAAAGTATGTAATGTTGCGAAGTCTAGGTGATTAAGTTATGATATCGATAAGAAAGTATGTTTACGAAGAGATAGTTAGAAAGCTTAGGGAGGATGCGGAGTATTACGAGGCGATAGTTAAGAAGTTCGAAAAGAAATACGGTTGTTCCTTAGAGGAACTAGAGATGAAGATAGAGAAGGAGGGAGTCCCCGTTGATAATCACGAGATCTGGGAGGACAGTATAGAGTGGAGGAATGCTATTGAAGAGCTTGAGAAGTTGAAGAAGCTCTTAGAGGGGCTCAAATGATTCTTAAAAAGGTCGCTAAGAAACTGCTGGACTACGATATCGTAGTAAGAGTCGAATTCCTGGGAACTAAAGTCAGAGCATACTTAGTCGAGGGGGTATGTTTTGGACATATATTACAACCAAACTCTTGAAAAATACAGCTTTGATAAAAGAGAATAGAAGGGTAATTGGATGGGATAATGCTCCTCATCACGTTAAAGTAGAAACTTATCCTCATCACTTTCACGATGTCGATGGGACTATTAAGCCATCTAAACTCTCCGGTGATCCTCTGAAAGATCTTGATACGGTTATTAATGTAATAGGAAGGATAATTCTATCCACGATGAGGAACGAGCCTAAAGGAACGCTGTGAAGTTTTAGCTACGTTAAACGTAAGCAAAGATATCGAACTTCGCATAGAGAGCGAAGGTAATCTTATCGGATAGCAGGTCTGAAGAGGATATTAAAGCCAAAAGGGTTAGATCGCTAGAAGGATTTCTAAAGAAATTGAACGAAGGAGCTTAATAAGACCTTTCGGTGCTTTATCGATCCATTAGATTTGTTCTTTTATTCTTCTCGTCGATTTCATATATTTTCTTGCTTGACAAACCGTGTGCTCTTTTGAGGACGTTATACAATATTGAATTTTTTGACATTTTGACCTCAGAATGTGTTTGGAGGAGGAGTAGTTGTTAGAACGATCAGCAACATGCCAATCATAGGAAGCAAAGCGATTGAGGAGAAGGTTAGTTATGCAGAACTCTCGTCTAAAAAGTTGGAAATCGTTACAAAGTTGATTAAGAAGAGAGAAAAGGGAGATGATTGGGAGTTAGTAATCATAGCTGAATCGTTGAAAGAATTAACAACGACCGACGAATCTCAAAAGGATAAAAAAGATGTGATAGAAATCGAAATAGGAGGAGAATCGTACATTAAATATGGCGTCATTCCAATACCTGCAAAGTATAGACACTTATTTCCGGAATATAAGGAAGAGTTCTTACTTGAGACAGACGTAGGAGATATTAAAACCTATGTTACCTCAGGCTCACGGGACACTAGAGAGGGGGATCCTGAGGGCGGGAGATATATAAAGAAGGGATTGAACAAATGGTTCAAAGCTCACAAAGAGTTAAAACCGGGAAGCAAAGTGATTATAGAAGTTCTAGAACCGAAAAAGCGATATAGATTAAGAGTGAAGAGTACATCTTAAACTTTACAGAGTGTCGCTAAGAAAGCCTCGCATTTCA
>CAYQTV010000220.1:0-1630 GCA_964420525.1 uncultured Nitrososphaerales archaeon
ATCTCTTAAAGCTCGTATTCCATAGAGCTTTACCAGCTGTGGCTCCTCTCATAACTTCGCTTAAATCAAAGGTCTCCGCCGCTGGTATCTCTCCTTCTATTATAGCCAGCACCTCCTTCTGCTGTATATTTAACAACTTTCCCCTTTTGCTTGAAAGAACGCCTGCTACAGCTCCTATCAAATCAACTGGTCCCTTTACTTCAATAGATAGCACCGGTTCGAGAAGGACCGGCTTCGCGAGCAACATAGCTCCTAGTATCGCCCTTCTCGCCGCCGGCATTAATTGTGCATAAGTTCTATGAGCCGGGTCTTCATGTGGAACGAAATGATGGAGGATTACTTTAACTCCTCTGCAGTACTCATAAGCCAAAGGTCCGTTCATCATAACATCTACGAATCCCGCTCTAAGGCTATCGAGGCTTTCATGTAAGAACTGAACCCCCTTTGTTGCGTCAATGAATAAATTGCCTCTTTCATCGATCGCTACTACGTTTCTAGCCTCATCTGCATCCCATCCTAAATCTCTCAACTTCCTCGCGATCTGTTTCCTGTCCATACTTTCATTAATTTCTCCTCTTCTAATAAGCTCGATAACCTCCTCCTCTAACGGTTCAACCCTTACGTACACCTTATTGTGCCTATTAGGGCTTTTTGCCATTACCGGCCCTGCTTTATCGGTTATAGTCTCCCTATAGTTTATTAGAGGCTTACTCGTTATGACTTCAAGACCTTGTTCTTGAAGCAAGGTCAAAGCAATTTCGAGATGTAAAACTCCCATTCCAGACATTAGGGTTTCTCCCGTTTCTTCATTTATTTTAATAACTAAGTTTGGATCTTCAATATGCATTTTCTGAAGGGCATCTACGAGCTTTGGAAGGTCTCTCGGGTTCTTAGGTTCAACGGCTACCGTCACTACAGGTTCGGTTACGTACTTTATGCTCTCAAACGGCACGATTTCCCTTATGCTAGAAACCGTCTCTCCTGCTCTTGCATGCTCTAAACCTAGAAGGGCTGGAATGTTGCCCGCAGGTAAAATTCCAACAATTTCTCTATAAGGTCCCATGAACATATTTACGCTTTGTATTCTCTCCATTCTTTTCGCACCTACTAAATAGACCATATCTCCATCCTTTACGGTTCCACTGAATAGTCTTCCAGTAGCTACAACACCCGCTTGTGGATCTACTACCACGTTAGTAACCATCATTACCGTTGGACCTTTCTCATCACAATTCAATAAAGCCTGGCCTACCTCACTCTCTAAGTTACCCTTCCATATTTTAGGAATTCTATACCTTTGAGCTACGTGAGGTGGTGGATGATGTTTTATTACCATCGTTAAAATGGCTTCATGAAGAGGTGCTCTTTCGGCCAACTCGTTTGGATTGCCTTTAGTATATGCTTCATATACGTCCTTAAACGTTATCCCATACTTTTTCGCCATTTCGAATGTAAAGCCCCATCTATCTTTAGCGCTTCCAAATGCCACGCTATTATTTTGAACGCTTACCTTCCATTTTTCTCTATATTCCGGTTCAGCGTAGATGTGGATTAGTTGATTAAAATCGGATATAATGTTCATAAGCCATGTCTGCATCTTTTCGGGTGTTAGCCTCAGCTCCTTTACGAG
>CAYQTV010000221.1:0-1626 GCA_964420525.1 uncultured Nitrososphaerales archaeon
AGCGGAGGACAGCAACAAAAGGTCTTCATCGCTCGCGCTCTAGTTCGTAAGCCTAAGCTAATTTTCCTCGATGAGCCCTTCGCTAGCTTAGATAGAGGATCTAGAGAGCTCGTAGCACGTATAGTAAGGGATTACGTTAAACGGGAGAACGCTACGGCTTTAGTAGTAAGCCACGATACCTCTACGATATCCAACTTGTCCGATGCTATAGTGGAGATGAACGGAGGAAGGATACTAGAGGTAGAGGGAGATCTTACGTGATAGTAGCCCTTCCTCTTCTAACGTCATTTCTTTCTGGACTCCTCTGTGGAACTCTAGGGTATTACGTAGATAAGCTTAGGATAGCTACGCTAAGCTTTACCGTAGCTCATGCAGCATTAGCTGGAGCCGCCGTAGGCATGATCTTAGGGATGGATATGACGTTAACGGCCGCCTTAACGGCCGTAGGCTTTGCAAGCGTTATGGGAACGCTTTCCCTTAAAGTCGGGGAGGCTAAAGAGCTAATATCCATGTCGTTCTTCTCCTTCTTCAATGCCCTCGCTCTCTTCATGATATACCTTTCAAATACGACGGTTTTGGCGACGTCCTCCGTCGCAGCTATCCTATGGGGTAGCGTACTCGCCATTACTCCCTTTAAAATATCCGTACTCGCCTCAACCCTCCTGCTCTTCGTATTGTACGTTATCCTTTACAAACATCGATTAGATTCTCTACTCTTCGATAGGAAGCTAGCCGAAGCCGAGGGGATCAACGTTCATGCTCACGCCTTTACGATACTGCTCTTCGTAAGCGTTGCTATTGCTTTAACCTTGAAGCTTACCGGAGGCTTCCTCGTCTTCTCCCTACTGTATAACCCCGTAATGGCATCTATCCAGATCTCTAAGAAAGCTCACGTTCAACAGCTATTATCTCCTACTTTAGGAGCAATTGCGGCTACGATCGGCCTCCTCATTAGCTACGCTATAGACCTACCCGTAGGAGCATGTATCGCTATAACTTCTTCAATTATTCTACTGATATCGGCGATAGCTAGGGCGATCTTTAACTACGCGTTAGCAAAGAGAGCTATCTCTTACAGCTAATTTTTAAAGCGGATAAATTACAGATGCTTCAAGTATCTTAGAGTCGCTAACAGTCGAGGATCTCCTAATAAAATACTAGGCCGTAGGCCTTTAGCTTACCGTAATGTTTAGTATTCCTAGTCAACAACTTGAGCTTTTTCGTTATCGCCGTAGCCCCTATAATTAAATCCCTATCTTCGATAAGCTTTCCTTTTGCTTTAAGAGATCTCCATATGTCCGAGGCTTCCTCTAAAATTTCGTTATCTAACCATATTATATCAAAGGATTCCTCCAATATCCTCTTAGCCTCCTTTACGTCCTTCGTTCCTCTGATGAACTCGTAGACGGTTATTTCAGAAAGGTAATAGGAGTTTTCGAAGTTTAATTCTAACTTGCCTTTAATAATAGTCGATTGAACAATCCGTATCCACTAATACTCTCTCGCCCATTTCTCAACCCTTACTTCTTCATACTCCATTTCCAATAGCTCTTTCATCTTCTTCCTGTATTTAAGCCTCTTCTCAAGGCGAGCTATATTTGCAAGCTCGTCTAAGAATTCATCCCA
>CAYQTV010000222.1:0-390 GCA_964420525.1 uncultured Nitrososphaerales archaeon
CCTATGGATAGGGCCTTAATGAGGTTAGCGGAAAGGATAGGCACTCCCCTAAGCAGAAGGATTTTCTACTCACTCCTCCACATCACTAGATCTGGGGGGAGGGTGAATGAAGTTTTAGAGGTAATGGTTAAACACGTATCAGAGCTTCGATTGATTGAGAAGGAGAGGAAAGCCTCATTAAGGCCTTATCTATTTACCACCTATGTAGCTTTCTTCGTTTTCCTAGCCACGTCTATCCTCCTATTTAACAGCTTCTTCATCCAGTTAGCGGCTGCTAAAACTGCAGGAGGGCCCTTTAAAATCTCGTTGAATGTAAGCTTAGTAAGGAATGTCTTTTACCAGCTTAGCATAATTGAAGCTACTATAGGAGGAATAGTAGCGGGAAAGCTC
>CAYQTV010000222.1:400-1053 GCA_964420525.1 uncultured Nitrososphaerales archaeon
TTGCAAAAGGCACGACGTCGATAAAGAGACGATGTTAGAACCTAATTCCTCGTACCTTGCTATAACTCTTCAAAGGATAGAGATGCCTCTAGATCTAATTGCCATAGTTACCTTAAAAAGCACGTGGGCTAGAGCGGGATGTTATATACCTACAACGGTAATAGATGCGGGATATCGGGGAAGGTTAACCCTCGCCTTCCACACAGGACCTAAAAAGGTTAAAGTTAAGAAAGGGATAAAGATCTGGCATTTGATCTTCATTGAATGTTATCCATCTAGCGGTTACAAGGGAAAGTACCAAGGGCTTGAAAGCCTAGCTTTTGCCGATTTTTCTAGAATAGCGTAGTCGTTAGCGGATCAATAGAACTGGTATAGTAACTAAGTATAGAAAGACGTATATTAAAATCCCCCTTTCGAGTTTTACGAAAAAAGCTGAGCGTAAATAAATGCCTCCTAGCACCATACTGGAGAACTGTAAGATGAAATGTAAAGCTCTCCAATATTGGAATCCTTCGAAAAGCAGGGATAACCACGTCGGTATAAAGGGGAGAAGAGAAGGACATAATTCTTCAATTCCTAAACAATCTAGATACCTTCCCAAAAACGAAATAAACGTCAAGTAGAGGAGAACGCTCAGAAAAGATAGAGTGAGG
>CAYQTV010000222.1:1063-1392 GCA_964420525.1 uncultured Nitrososphaerales archaeon
CCCTCTATGTAGCCTTCTCTTTCGAGAACCTTAAGGTGGTAGTAGATAATAGACGGCTCTACAGCCACCTCCTCTCTTATCTCCTCTACACTCGCCCTACCTCTTCTCGCAATAACCTCCAGCAACCTCATTCTAGTAGGATTTCTGACACCTTTCATAACTTAGGAATAGGAGGAGTCGATCTCTTATGAGCGCTATTAACGTGCATTTCCCAGACTTTATCTACTTCCCAACTTAACCCCAGTTCCCTTTTCACCTCATCTATCTTCTTCCCCTTCTCAAATATCTCTACTAATATCTTATCTATGACGTCGTAGCTTAGTCCGAGC
>CAYQTV010000222.1:1402-1609 GCA_964420525.1 uncultured Nitrososphaerales archaeon
ATTCCCTTCTTCATGTAGTAAATCACGGTGGAGAGAAGTACGAGAGAAGATACGAAAGAGGCGAAACTCAACCACCTATTTTCAATTAAAATGTTGAACTTTAACATGCTAGGGAAGCTCACCGGTATTACCAATTTCTCCTTCATTAACCTCCTGTAAGCTCTAGCACCTTTGGCGGTTAACCCATAGCCTCCATCTCCCTCTATG
>CAYQTV010000223.1:0-1601 GCA_964420525.1 uncultured Nitrososphaerales archaeon
GAGGCTATCCGTATCTCCATAAACGACCTCGATATTCATTTCTTGTGCTTTCTTCATAGTGCTCGTTATAGCATATCTACCGAGAGCTGCTGTGGCTTCCGCTACTGGTAAACAATACAAGGCGAAGTTTTCAAATCCCATTACGCCATATGAAGCATTGAGGATTACCTTTAGAGCTTGAGATATTACGTTATAGAACTCTCTTTCCTCCTTAGTTCTCGCTTTCTTAGCCAAAGATTTGAAGTAGTTCACTCTGATATCCCTTAAAGAACCTATTATAATAGAAGTTATACCCCTTCTCTTTTTACAGACCCAGTGATTAGTTTCCGGGATGATACCATTTCTACATTCAGGATGGGGACACCTGACCGTCTCATAACTTAGGTTATATACCTTAATTAAACTTGGGTACAAAGATGCGAAGTCAACTACTACAACGTTAAAGTGAACCCCTGGCTTAGGCTCCACTACGAACCCTCCTTTGTACTTCTTGCCCTTAATTATAGCCTTTGAAGAGGCTCCTCCCTTAGCTTCCAACTCCTCCTTTCTTGGAACTAAGGCGTTTATCCTCCTATGTTCGAAAATTAACATGCTTCTAATCCAATTGGAGACGCTAAGTCTAGCCGTATCCTCTAAGGGCATTTTAGATACCCTAGATATGATAAGTAAAAGCTTCATAACGAGATCGTTGTTAAAGCTCGAGAGTTCTAAGGTTAGGAGAGCGTCCGTATAACAATATTCCGCTAACTTCATTAAGCTTAAGCGGCTAATATCTTCCTCTATCTCTACCTTCCCCTTTCCTAGTAATGCTAAGCTTATAGCTTGGAGCGTGTGCTCCGTATACTTATTAGCGAATGCATATACCTGAATGGATTTATTTGAAAACGTCCTATAGAGATCTATATGTATGCCATGCTTAACTGAAGCGATCTCCTTACCAAGTACAATTGGAATAGCCTCTTTGGGAATACCTATGCGGATAGCTCTATGGTAGAGATATGGCATATCGAAATCGTCTCCATTAAACGTTAATATAACTGGGTACTCAAGCATAGCATCAAACAGCTCTAAAATCAAATCCATCTCGCTCTCATAATACCTTACTTCTACATCTTCTGGAAGGCTAGATTCTCCTAAGGGTACATCTTCTCGCTTGAGTACGAAGACCCTCTTTTTACCATCATTTCCTACTAAAGCTGCGCTAATTATCGGTAGGTCCGCCTTTCTCGGATCAGGCACCCTTTGCTCCACTGGTGTATAAACCTCTATATCAAGCCCAGCCCTCTTAATGTGAGGTAGCGGCTGAGTTAAAATGTAAGCCCAATCCTTTATTTTATTCTCGAGGTAGGGCTCTGCCTCCTTTAAGATCTTATCTAAGGCCTCTAATACCTCCTTCGGATATGAAAACTTAACGGGTTTTATCTCTCCATTTTTAATGCTATAATACGTACACATGTGTAATCCTCTATCGTAAATGTAGTTTTCATAATACTTGATATCTGCTTCATAAACTGGTAAGAGGTTTCTTATGCTCTTCTTACCTGGAGCTCCTCCTATAGCTAATGGGTCCTTGGCTATTATCTTCGTAACCTTCACGATTC
>CAYQTV010000224.1:0-1592 GCA_964420525.1 uncultured Nitrososphaerales archaeon
CCGAGCTTTAGCCACTTGATAGTTAACCCAGTTGCAAACGAAGTTAAGCCGGAGAGAATTAAGAAAACAGAATATTTGTACGTAGACCCCCAAGGCTTTCTCAGGGATATCAGTAAGGGTTTGGTTACCTTAAGGAAAAACCCGAATCTAATCAACCTTTTACATAATGCAAACACGATAAAAGTAGATCTTGAAGAGCTATATACAATAACTTCTTCAAGAAACCTTTATAATTCAATATGCTATTTACATAATTTAGGGGTTAATGAAGTAATTCTAAGCTTAGGAAGTAAAGGCGTTATTCTATCTTGTAAAGACGGGGTCTTCTTAATTGAAAGCAGGTACAAAGGGGAAAAAGGGGATTTGGTAGGACTCGGAGATCTCTTAGGAGCTGGATATGTATTTGGAAGGATAAGGAAGGATCCCATTTACGGTTTAGTTCTCGGATATGCCTCCGTATTAGGTGGAATAAGAGGTCTGGCTCTAGAGAAAATACCCACTAAGGAGGAAATACTTGAAAAGGCTGAAAAATTAGCTAATGAAGTTAAGGAAATAGGAAGAGAGCTAAAACGCCTTCGCTAAAACCACCACCCTTTTAGCTTCTTCTCCACACCAAACACAGGGACCCCATGGTTCTATAGGCTCGTCTATCCTCCTCCCTCTTACTTCGTACCCTCTAGTTTCGGCTTTTATTTCATCGGCGCATTTCTTTTTACCGCAGAAGTTAGCTAATATTATCTTACCCTTCTCCGCTTCTTCTAATAGCTCCTCTCTAGAGTTAACTTTCACCAGCCTTTCCTTTAACGTATTCCATGACCGTTCCCTCAGAACCCTTATCATATCGCTCTTTAAATACCCTAAATACTCCACTAACTCACCATCTTTCTTTTTCTCCCTCTTCCTTAAGTCCCTTCTAAAAACCGTGACCGTTCCTTCGCTCACCTCTCTTGAGCCTATTTCTATTCTAACCGGTACGCCCAACATCTCCCATTTATAGAACTTCTCCCCTGGCGTTTCTTCTCCATCATCGAACTTTACGGAGTATCCTGCATTCTTCACTATCTCCTCTATTTTCCTAGCCTTCTCGATAACCTCCTTTTCCTTACCTTTATACAGGATAGGCACTATTACTACATCGTATATCGCCATTCCAAAGGGCAAAACTAAACCATATTCATCACCGTGAGTTATTATAATTGCCGCCAATGTTCTCGATATCCCTATTCCGAAGCACGTAGTATACGGATATCTATTTACTCCTCTTTCATCCATAAACATTACCTCAAACGGTTTAGAGAATCTCTGCCCTAAGTAATGGGTTGTAGCGATTTGCAAAACTTCACCATTAGGCATTAATGCATCATAGGCGAAGCTCCTTTCTGCTCCTGGAAATCTATCAAACTCCTCCCTCTCCACTACTATAAAGGCTAACCCTAACTCATTGTATACCTTTTTCGCTATCTCCAAATCCTCCTTAATCTGAGCCTCGGCCTCCTCCGGAGTTGCAAAAACATCGTGTGTTTCAATCCATAAGAATTCCCTACCTCTCAATAAAGGCCTAGTAGCCTTAGTTTCATGTCTGTAAACGGCAA
>CAYQTV010000225.1:0-1556 GCA_964420525.1 uncultured Nitrososphaerales archaeon
TACATATATATCCTTAACTACCTTCTCCAAGGCATTTATTACGCTCTCTAACATAGTCCTTCTAGATATCTTAATGAGAGGCTTCTCCACATTTCCAAGCCTAGACCCCTTTCCTCCAGCCATTACGATACACTTATCCATTTTTCAACAACCTATCATATACTCTACTCAAGACCGAACCCATTAAAGCACCTATTATATCGTCAGTAAACATAGGTAACTCATTAAGTTCATCTATCTTCTCCTTATTCCTATCTATCCAATAGTAGTTGAATAAGCCCCTCCATCCGTTTACATAAACGGATAGGGCAATACCTAAAATCTCATCGGCTATGATCCTTTTGCTGTCGGCTAAATATTCAGCTTTCGAAAGCCCCCATATTGTACCAGCTCTACCTCTAATGTCCAGCTCCTTAGCAGCTATTATTAGAGAAATTACATTGGGATCCTTCAAAGTGACATCGAGCTCGTTTTCTATTAATTTCTCTACTTCCCTGTAACTGATGTTTGGTATGGGGGCAAGCTTATAGGCCTTTAAGATTAGATTTTTAAGATTAGATATATCGATCCCTAAAGTTAACTTTAACCAGCTATTGAGGTCCAAATTCCTTAACGCTCCTTCGACTATGGAGCTATAAACAAGCTTAGCCGTAGAGCCTCCTATAGTAGTGCTAACTCCTGCGAACGGTTCAATATCTCCCTTAGGAATTACGGCTACTGAAACGGCATCGGTCACCGTACCTACCGCCCTTCTATTAAAACAGGAGAAGCCCAGATCAGCTATAGCTATAGACTTTGCTTCTATAACGGTTTTCACTAAATCTACAATAGCGTATTCGTTTAAATTAGCTCTTACTGCTATGAATGTATTTATTGTAGATGCATTTTTAGCTCTCTCTCCATCAATACATGCAAGGTTATCTAACCCTATCGTAACAATTAGATCTATCGGATATGGTTTCCTTAAACTCTTAGTAATCCTATTTCTATTCAGATCTGCAGCAGTTAGAAATACCGCCGTAGATTCAGAGGGTAAACCTAAAGATACCACGACTTCCTTAGCGTAATTCTCCGGCTTAGAACACTCGAAGCTTTCCTCAACCCTTTTGAATACCACGTGCGTTAACCTTCTAAGTCCTCCTCCGTAGACCGTAGAGCTTAGCCCTATAGCTTCCTCTCTTAAGGAAGCCACTATTACGTCCTTATCCTCATTTATCTCTATGTTTTCCACTTTCCATCACCAATAACTCGTATTCCTTGTATATGAAGTCCCTAATCTCCTCAATCGATCTATTATAAATTACATTAGTTGCTATCAATGCTCCTCCGGCTCCTACCCCCTCCTTCACGTAATTTCTTTCATAAAACCTTAAGCCTTCAAAGGGAGCATCTTTAAAGCTTATATCAGCCGCTATAATTGGGACTTCTGGAGCTACCTGAGATATCAGGTCGGTGATATTAGATGTAGGATCTGAAATAAGCCATCTCGTAGTTCCGATAGCTACCCTATTCGATAAATCCGCGCCTAGAAGTTTTGCTATCGCTAAAACCGCTAC
>CAYQTV010000226.1:0-1512 GCA_964420525.1 uncultured Nitrososphaerales archaeon
ATAATGGAACCGTAGCCATGACAGGGCATCAAAGCACACCGGCTTATGAAATAAGTGAGAGCGGAAGAAGACTTAAACCTATATCTATTGAAGAGCTTGTAAAGGCCATAGGCGTTGATCACGTAGCCGTAGTGGATCCGTACGATCTTAAAGGCTATACCGAAAAGGTCGCCGAATTCTTAAAGCTCAAAGGGGTAAAGGTGATAATAGCGAAGAGGGAATGCGCTATCTTACAATCTAGAAGAGGGGTTGAGAAGGTATATAGGGTTATACCTGAGAAGTGCACTAACTGTCTTGTATGTACTAAGCTCTTAGGCTGCCCAGCTCTACTACCCGTTGATGGAAAGATAACGATAATTGAAGAGGAATGTATCGGATGCAGTCTCTGCGCACAAGTATGTCCTTACAACGCTATAGTTGAGGTGAGGAAGAAGTGAAGAAGAACGTACTAATTGCCGGAGTAGGCGGACAAGGAGGCCTATCATTGTCTAGGATTATAGCGGTAGCAGCGGTTAGATCTGGATATAGAGCGAGAACTGGAGAAACCTTGGGAATGGCTCAGAGAGGGGGGAGCGTGTTTAGCTACGTAAGGTTTGGAGAGGACGTTATGGGTCCTCTAATTGAGGAAGGAGGAGCTGATGTGCTACTCGGATTAGAACCCTTAGAGGCAGCTAGAGCGTACAAATACGTAAGCGAGAAGACGCTAGCGGTCATTGACCCCACTCCTAGACCGACTATTTTCAACATAAGCGGGAAGGAAGAATACCCAAACGTTGAAGGGCTCCTCGACATCATTAAGAAGAGGGTAAAGGAGCTATACACGGTCAAGGCAAGGGATATCGCTAAGGAATTGGGAAGTGCGAAGTCCGCTAACTTAGTGCTCTTAGCGAGATACCTAAGAATTGAACAAGTACTATCTCCAAACGTGGTTAAGGAGGCGATATTCGAGGTATTGGGGGAGAAAAAAGGAGAACTTGCTTCTAGAATCTTTGAAGAAGCATTAAAGAGGTTTAGCTAAGATATTAAACCTCTAATATCTACGGCGTAGATATCGGACTCTAGACATATCAACGGATTTACCTCCAATTGCTTAATTGACGGGTTCTCAGGAAGTATTCTTGAAAAGCTTTCTATAACTTCAGCTAACTTCGATTTATTGACGGGCTTTATCCCCCTATATCCGTCCAATAGCTTCGAAAGCTTTATTTCCTCTAACATCTCCTCCGCTTCCTCCTTTAGAATTGGAGCTACTCTAACCGAAAAATCTCTCAAAAGCTCAGTGAATATCCCTCCTACACCTACCGATATTACCGGACCGAACTGCTCATCCCATATAGAGCCTACAATTACCTCTACACCCTTTACCATCTTTTGAACAATAACTCCTTCAAAAGCCAGCCCTCTTTTCTCTACCCTCTCCTTTAATCTATTGAAAGCTAAAGCTACCTCTTCTTCGTCCTTTAAAGAGAGGATGACTCCTCCTATATCGGTTTTATGAGTAACTCCCTTAAC